>NZ_JAQXUZ010000027.1:0-71024 GCF_029224645.1 Mogibacterium kristiansenii | reverse complement strand
TTTAGAGGCCGGCAATTGTGTGAAGATTTTGCTCCCCGAAACGAGGGCATAAGGATTTGCGGGCAAGGGGGAGCAAAGAGGCCGGCCCGGGCGCCGGCGGAGTTTGCGTACGCCTGCCTGCAAAGTCAATAAAATCGGTTTTCGTAAGCAAACCCCGGGCCGCAAAAACCCGAAAAGGCGGCCCGGCCGCCGGCGCCGTTTGCGTACGCCTGCCCGCAAAGCCAATAAAATCGGTTTTCGTACGCAAACCCCAGGGTCGCAAAAAGAGAAAAGGCGTCCCGGGCGCCGGCGGAGTTTGCGTACGCCTGCCCGCAAAGTCAAAGAAATCGGTTTTCGTACGCAAACCCCGGGCCGGTAAAAAGAAAAAAGACGGCCCGGCCGCCGGCGAAGTTTGCGTACGCCTGCCCGCAAAGCCAATGAATTCGGTTTTCGTACGCAAACCCCGGGCCGGGAAAAAGAAAAAAGCCGGCCCGGGGGCCGTCGGACAGCCCGGTGTTGGGCGCCCTGCTGTCCGCTTACCGGGAAGTGACCGGAGACGACAGCCGCCCGATTTCCATCGGCGGAGGGACTTATGCCAAAGCCATGCCCAATATGGTGGCCTTTGGGCCGAATTTTCCGGGGCATGAGAATCGAGAGCACATGGAGGATGAATACATCTTGGTGGAGGATTTCCTGAAATTGGAGGAAATCTACGAGCGGGCACTGGCTTATTTGCTGGATTCTTCCGATGCGGCTTCTTCCTCATCCAGAATCGACAGCGCTTTTGCGTAGGAAGATCCCACGTGGGTTCGCATCAGGTCCTCCGCCCGGTCCAATCGATTGTCCCGAATGGCACTTAGAATATCCTCGTGCTGCTTTAGAATTTCCCGGCGATTTTCTTCCTTAATTTCGTACTGATTTGAGAAGATGGTGGACTGGATGCGAATCTTCCGAGCTGCATCGGTGAGCCGGCCGTTCTGCGCTTCTTCGTACAGAATGCTGTGGAAGGCATCGCTGTAATAATTCCAGTAATTGTTTTCAATGGAAGCCCGGGCTCTTTCCATGCACAGTTCCAGTGCCGCCAGGGTGCTGAGACGGCGGGTCGGGGTAGTGGCCGCCCGGAGGGCAATCACATCGAATTCGGTGAGGAGCATGTAGATTTCTGCCAGGTCCTGGCGGGTGAATTCAATGACCCTCATGCCCGCATTGGAACGGTATTCAATCAATCCATCCTGCTGCAGGCGGAACAGGGCCTCTCGAATGGGCGAGGAACTGACACCGTACATTTCATGGAGTTTCTTGATGGTAAGTTTCTCCCCCGAAACCAGGGTTTTGTTCAAAATATCGTTTCGGATGGCGGTATATATTCTCTCGCTGACGGTTGAACTGTTGGCATTCATTTGTGTTATTCCTTTCTTCGCGGTCGTGTACTAGCGGTTCTTTTTGTAGGAATCCAGAACCGACATCATGCTGAACTGGAGGTGTGCTCGAATCCGCTCGGCCGCCAGATCGAAATCCCGCTGCAGTACGGCGTTGCAGATTCCAACATGGCGCCGGTAGATCTGTTCCTCCGTTCCTTCGTGGGAATACATATGGGACATGAGCTCCATGCGGGCGCTCATGCGTTCCGCCGTCTCATCCAGATACCGGTTATCCGAGAACTTATAGAACACGTCGTGGAAGGTTCCCGATATCGCGCCCCAAGCCTTGAAATCTCCCTTTTCCAGCGCTTCCGCTTCTCGGTCCACAATGGATTGGAGCCGTTCCATTAACGGTGCCAGGGTGAAGGCACCGCTGCAGAAGCGAAGGGCCAGCACTTCCAGTTCGGCGGTGAACTGGAAAATTTCCCGGATTTCACTTTCGGAGAAGTCCGTCACCTTCATGCCTTTATTGGGGTGGTAGGTAACCAGTCCATCGGCGCTGAGGCGGGTGAGGGCTTCTCGAATCGGAGTATGGCTCACGTTGAATTGCTTCTTCAGCATGGTGAGTGTGAGGTTCTGTCCCGGCTTCAGCTCCTGGTGGGTGATGGCCCGGTACAGCTCGTTGTAGATTTCATTGGTTAAAGTACTGTCTGTTCCCATTTTTTGAACCCTTTCTTTTCGGAATTATCTTCGTAAATTTTATAATATTTGATGAAATATTACAATAGATTTGATAAAATAGTGAAGGCTTCCCGGAAATGCGGGGAGTTGGGGAGAAAATATTTTTACTTTATAATAAAAAATCGCGGTTTTGATGGGGATAGCAGATAGATGGAACATAAAGATACGGTGAAAAACCTGACCCGGGGCAGTATTTCGAAGGCATTGATTCAAATGTCGCTACCGCTGATTGCTTCTCAGTTCGTTCAGATGGCATACAATTTAATCGATACTTTGTGGGTGAGCCGGCTGGGGATTGAAGCGGTGACGGCGGTGTCCACCGCGGGGCTGCTTCTTTTTCTGGCACAGGGAATTTGCATGATCGTGCAGACCGGGGCCCAGGTGCGTATCGGGATGCTGCTGGGAAAGAACGACCTGACGCAAGCACAGGTCGCTTCCGGGACGTCGATTACGCTGAACTGGATTATCATGCTGTTGTACGTTCTTCCGGTTCTGATATTTCGGCATTCCATCGTGGGGTTCTACCATATTCAGAATGAGGTCATCGTTTCCTATACCGTCAGCTATCTCACCATCACCATCATCAGCGTGCTGTTCATGGGATACAATTACGTGCTGCTGGGAATCTATACTGCGGCGGGGGACAGTCAGACGCCGTTTAAATACAATTTGGTGGGAATGATTCTCAACGTTATTCTGGACCCGGTTCTGATCTTCGGGCTGCTGGGTTCTCCGGCGCTGGGATCCGATGGCGCGGGTTATGCGACCCTGTTCTCTCAGATGGTGGTCAGCCTTTTGTATGCCCTGCGGGTGCATCGGGATCGGCATCTCTTTCGTGAGGGCAGTTTCCGCAGCCGCTATCGGATGAGCTGGGAAGAATGCAAAATCATTCTACGCTACGGTTTTCCCGCTGCCATCCAGACGATTATCTTTGCCATGATTTCCAGCGTGCTGGGGAAGATGATCACGGTGTACGGCAATACCTATATCGGCATCCAGCGGGTGGCGACGCAGATTGAATCCGTCGCCTACATGACCGCCAACGCGTTTCAGGTGGCCATGACCTCTTTCGTGGCTCAGAACTTCGGTGCCGGAAAGGATAAGCGGATCCGCGACGGGTACCGTGTGGGTATCTATCTGATGCTGGTGCTGGGCGTGTTCACTACCTTACTGTTCATCTGTGAGGGACGGCCGCTGATTAAATTGTTCTTTACGGATTCGCTGGCGATTGAAACCGGTACGGATTATCTTCGGATTATCGGATACTCGCAGATTTTCTACTGCCTGGAGGTGGTCGCTACCGGAACTTACCGTGGTATCGGCAAACCGATCGTACCGGCGGCCTGCAGCATTATCGGGAGCCTGCTCCGAATTCCGATGGCGGCAGCCTTCGGATGCGTCACCGGATTCTGGTGGGCAATCTGCATTTCCACCGTTATCAAAGGATTGGCGGTGCCGATTCTCCTGCATTTTGAGATGAAGAAGGAATCGTTGGTTGATTCACCGCATAAGAAAAAGACCGGTATCCGAGTTTGAAAGGACTCGGATATCGGTCTTTTTGCCTAGACACCCAGCACTTCCCGGGCTTCGTCGAATTTGTTCTTCAGAATCAGGCGGTTCACCTTTCGCTCGGTGTCGATGCGGTTCCGTTCCTGTTCGAAGATATCACTGCCAAAATACTTCTTGTAGATGGATTTCCGGTACGCTCGGCCGCTCATCTCCCGCAGGGTACCGTTCTCCAGAATGAAGATTCGCTGCGCGCAGTCGGTGACGGTGAAAAAGTCGTGGGAGACCATGAGCACCGTTCCCCGGTATTCCGTCAGCGCCTGTTCCAGGGCAATTTGGGCGTCGCAGTCCAGGTGGCTGGTGGGTTCATCCAGCAGCAGGGTATCGTAATCGCCTCCGCAGATTTCCTCCAGCTGCGCCATGTTTCGTTCGCCTCCGGACAGCTGCAGCGTGTCGTCGGATTCGGTAATCTGTCGGAAATAGCCCACCTTGCCGCCGTTTTCTTTTTCCGAAAGCATGCGGTAAATGTCCCGCAGGATACTGGATTTGCCGGTGCCGTTGGCGCCCACGATGGCGATTTTGTCCCCCTTGTTCACGGTAAAGGAGACGTCCCGCAGCAGTTCGTCCTCATAGGAGAGGGAATAGTTCTCTACGGTAAAAGCAATTCCGTCTTCCGGAGAGACTTCCGGGAAGGCAAAGGAATGATTCGGAATCTCCAGGAACGGATCCTCGCCCCGCAGGTTTTTCATCCGCTCCACCAGTTTCTTTCGAGCCTGCAGCTGCTTGCCCTTCTTCGGGTCGGAGGTGAATTCCGCGCCCTTCCGAAGGCGGTTCACCAGTTGCTGCTGAGCTTCGATGTAATCGTCGAAATCTTTGGTCACTTCAAAAACAGCGATTCGGGTTTCCAGCAGCCAGCGGCTGTATTCCGGATAGGAACCGGCGTATTCCTGGAGCTGCATGTTCTCGATGTGAAGGACCTTGTCGAAGCACTGACTGAGAAGCAGGCGGCTGTGGGTGATGGTGAGAACGGTTCCGTCGTAGCTGTTGATCAGATGCACCAGCCCAATCAGGTTCTCGAAATCCAGGAACACGTCCGGCTCGTCCATGATCAGGAGCTGCGGCTTCAGCAGCATATTTCGGATGATGTACAGCAGCTTGTATTCGCCGCCACTGACGGAACCTACGGAATTCTCCGCGATGGCGGAAAGTCCGGCGGTATGAAGCTGCTTCCGGATGTTGGCATCGTAGTTGTATCCGTCCACCGCATCGATGCGGTCCATCAGGACCTGAAATTCTTCGTACAGCTTGTCCGGGTTCTCCGCTTCGCCCATCTTCTGAGCCATCGCATCGGATTCCCCCAGCAGTTCCACAAATGGTTTTGCCAGAAATTCAAAGACGGTGGCATCGCCGGTTTCATGCTTCACAAACTGGCCCACATAGCCCGTTCGGAAATCACCGCTGCGGCGAATCAGCCCTTCGTAGGTGTATTTTTCCTCATCCATCAGAAGATGTACCAGAGAACTCTTGCCGCAGCCGTTGCTTCCGATGAGCACGGCATGTTCCCCGGGTTCGATGGTAAAGGAAATATTTTCGTATAGATCTTTCTCCGGATAACCGAAGGATACTTTTTCAAATTCGATGAGTGCCATGATGTTCCTTTCGTTGTGAAAATAGTCTGTTTCATTATATCAGATTCTATGGAAATTGCGTACACCAAATTATCATGTGGAATGGGCGGAAATCTGTTATAATAGGGAAGTTATTAAAAAAAAAAGAAGGGGTTACTATAGAATGAATCGGAAAGAAATCAGGGAAATCAAGAAGCGGATTCGTCCGGAGATGGATAATTTCGGCCATGTGTACGGCTGTTACGTGAATGCGGCACGGGAAATCGTGTCGGACATGGATATGCAGGTGATTCAAATGGATCGGGAGGAAAAGGAGATGTATTCTCAACTGTTCCGAAAGACCCTGTCCGGTGGCCTGGGGCGGAATCTGATGAATATCGATTTCACTACGGCGCAGGTGGAAAGCAGCGACGAGCATCGGCTGCTGCAGGGTCTGCGCATGAGCGGGTTGAAGGATGAGAACCTGCGGCAGGTGCTGTATCGGAGAATTATCGATTCCCTGACTCCGGAGGAAACCGGCTACGTGATTCTGCTTCTGGCGGATACCTACGATGTGCCGTACAAATCCGGAAACGATGAGGAATGGGATGAGGATTCCACGGATCAGTTCGATTATTTCATCTGCACCATCTGTCCGGTGAAGGATTCCAAAGCGGCTCTTCGGTACATGGCGGAGGACAAGCAGTTCCGAGGCGCGGCGACGGGAAGCATTCTGTCCAATCCGCAGATGGGATTTATGTTCCCGTGTTTCGATGACCGAACCACCAATATCTACGGAGCCCTGTATTACAGCAGAAGTTCCTCGGAGATTCACGAAGAGCTGATTCAGGCGCTCTTCAATGCGGCTCAACCGCCGATTGCGCCGGAGAAGCAGAAGAATGCCTTCGGCGGTGCCCTGAGCGAGGCGTTGGAGGAGGAGTGCAGCCTGGAAGTGGTTCAGGCGGTGACCAATTCTCTCCGTCAGCGAATCGAGGAGCACAAGGAAAGCCGGGATCCCAACGTGCCGGTGATTCTCATCGATGAGGTGAATGAAATCCTGAAGGACAGCGGGGTTTCGGAGGAACGGATTGAAACCTTCGGCGAGACCTGTCGGAAGTATTTTGGCGAGGAAGAGGCGCTGAATCCCAATAATATCATCGAAAAAAGAAAATTCCGAGTGCACACTCCGGAGGCGGATATCGCGGTGGATCCGGAGCAGATCTATTCGGTGAAAACTCAGGTTATCGACGGTCGGGAGTACCTGTTGATTCCGCTGTGCGAAGGGGTCACGGTGAACGGCGTGGATGTGAGTGTGGAAGAATCGGAAGCGCAGGAATAAAAAAAGAAGTGTTTTGCAGCGGCAAAACACTTCTTTTTTTTTTATGAAATAATTTCCGGCTCTTCCTCGGCCCCCAAGCTGTAGGATGCCAGACGGCCCACGTTGTTGTTGGAGCCCATGACCCACAGCACGTCCCCCTTCTGGATTTTGAGGTAAGCGCTTGGCATCAGCACCGGATAACCGTCCTTCTGAATGCCCAGAATCATGCAGTGGGCTTTGCTGAGGATTTTGGAGTTGATGATGGCCTGACCGCAGTACGGCTCGGAACCGTTCACTTCGATGGCCAGACAGGCCAGGGCATGCTGGATGTCCGGGTAATCACTTTCCATGAACTGCTCCAGAGTGCGGATTCGGCGGTCCACATCCGGGAAAAGAATTCCCTTAATCTGCAGGATGTCATTCATTTGACCCACCAGGTACAGCTTATCTCCGGCCTGGATTTTGAAGCCGCTGTGAGGCAAGGTGTAGGTGTGCTTGCCCCGGCGGATTTTCGTTACCAAGATGTTGTTGTACTTACCCCACGCCAGTTGTTCCAGCGTCTGACCGATGTACTCCGCATCCTTCGGTACGTAGTAGGACACGATGTGAATGTCTTCGTCCAGCCATTCCTGGGGCCCCTGACTCTGGGCCACGTGGGTCAGAGTTTTTTCGTTCAGGTTCCGTAAGAATCGGGTTTCCAGCTGGAGATAGAAGGTCGCCACCACGTCCGTCTTGCTCATGGTGAGGATGGCGATGAGGGCAACGCCCAGCAGCAGCATTCTCCGAGCCCCGAAGATGTGATGAATCGGGATAAAAGCAATATACGCGATGGTCAGCACGTTCAGCAGGGCCAGAATGACCAGCGGCGGCCGGTTCGCCTTGCGGTCCAGCCACAGCTTGGTAAAGGTGGTGTCCCGAAGGCGCAGCATCGGCCGGGCAAAAATCGCGATGATAATGTACACCAGCAGGCAGGTGGCGATGCCGGAGAATTTCTCCGGCATAACTTGAAGCAGGGACGGATACAGCAAGCGCACTCCTGCAATGGCGGTCACCAGCATGATGATGCCGTACAGGAGAAGGCTGGAAAAGAAGTTTCGAATCATCACCAGCCAGTCGTGGGTGTGGTCCGTCTCGTCCTGCTCGCTGGAGGTGTACCGGTCGATTTTCTCCAGGAGCTTTTTCGGCAGGTGCTTTCGCATAAACGCCGCTACCTTGGAGGAATTCCGGATGAGCACCGGGGTGGCCAAGGTTGTGAGCACGGAAGCCGCTACAATAACCGGGTAGAGGTATTCATCCATCACCTCCAGGGAAATTCCCAGCGCCGCGATGATGTAGGAAAATTCTCCGATCGGAGCCAGACTGAATCCACTCTTCAAGGAGGTTTCCATCCGCTGACCGGAAAGGATCATACCCAGTGTGGCAAAAATCAGCTTGGCAATCACCGAAATAATCGCAATCGGGATGATGGAGGTCCAGTGTTCCGCAATCACGGACGGATCCACCTTCATGCCCACGGAAACGAAGAAAATCACGGCGAACATATCCTTGATGCTCTCGGATGCGTGCTCCACTTCCTTCGCATGGTTGGTTCCCGCAAAGAAGGATCCCGCCAGGAATGCTCCCAGCTCCACGGAGAATCCCAGCTCTTTCGCCAGGAGAGCCAGGGTGAAGCAGATTCCCAAAGACAGAGCGATGAGCATCTCCCGGTTGAGAAGGTGCATGACGCGGTTCAGCAGGGTCGGGAGGAAGTAAATTCCAACAATTAGCCATACCAGCAAGTAGCATCCCATGAGGAGCAGCTTGCTGACAACGCTCTCGCCGCCGCTCTGGCCCACGGACAGGGAGGCCAGGATGACCATCATGAACACGCCGATCAGGTCTTCCATAATCAGCTCTCCCATAACCAGGGATGTGTATCTCTCCCCGGTGACCTTTAGATCCTCAAAACACTTCTGAATAACCACGGTGGAACTGATGGCCAGCATGGTTCCCAGGAAAATACAGTTCATCTGGGACAGCCCAATCAGGTCCCCGAACAGGTATCCCACCACCAGCACGCCGCTCATCTTTACCAGGGCGGTGACGATGGCGGTACTTCCCACGCTGAGCAGCTTGTGAAAATCAAATTCCAGACCGATATGAAACAGAATGATAATTACGCCGATTTCGCTGAGGGTGTCGATGGCGGGCACATCTTCCACGTTGAAAAACATGGGAAAGTACGGGCTGATCAGAAAACCCACGGCGATATAGCCCAGGATGACCGGAAGGTGTATTTTGCGGAAAATCACGCTGACAATTCCGGCGGCCAAAAGCATCATGGCCAGGTCGATTACGAGAGATGGTATGTGCATAGGACTCCTTTCGTCATTCAAGGATATAGCGAATACTTGTATACATTATATCAAAAATATACGGTTGTTGGAAAGTAGAAGTGACAACAAAGTTGCCACATTAAATAAAAAAAGAATTGCCACTTTGCTTGGGTTGCCGAGCAACTTAGAATTCTGTGCTTATTTTTATAATGCAATTCCAAATTATAAAATCTTGTATAAAAAACATAAATAATTCGATAAAATATTATTATTGATTCATAAAAAACTATTGAAAAAGTGTATGAATTTCGGTACAATAAATTCCGTTGTTACTTTTTACAAGGTTTTGGTTAATAAGTTATTGGAGGAAAACAATGCTACATATTATTGAAGACGTGAATAATTCGGTGAATGCTTTCATCTGGGGTGTTCCATCGATGGTGTGCATCATCGGTGTGGGACTTCTCCTGACGATTCGAACCAAGGGATTGCAATTCCGGAAGTTCGGATACGTTCTCAAGCATACTTTTGGCACGATATTCGATAAGAAAGAGGCGGAAGAAGGTGCGCTGACGCCGTTCCAGTCCGTATGTACCGCGCTGGCGGGCACCGTGGGAACCGGTAATATCGCCGGTGTGGCCGGTGCGATTGCCCTGGGCGGTCCGGGTGCCGTTTTCTGGATGTGGTGTTCCGCACTTCTGGGAATGTGCACGAAATTTGCAGAGGTAACCCTGGCGGTGCACTTCCGAGAGAGAAACGATAAGGGAGATTGGGTTGGCGGACCGATGTACTACATCAAGAACGGTCTGGGCAAAAAATGGCAGTTCCTGGCGGTGCTCTATTCCATCCTGGGCATACTGACGGTATTCGGGACGGGAAATGCGACGCAGGTCAATACCATCGTGGCATCCATTGATTCCGCACTGTTCAACTTCAATGTGTTCAATGAAGATAATGTGGGAAATGTGAACCTGGGAATCGGCATTCTGATTGCAGTTCTGGTTCTTCTGATTCTTCTGGGCGGTATTAAGAGAATCGGAAACGTTACGTCGAAACTGGTTCCTTTTATGGCCGTGTTCTATATTGCAATGGGACTGATTCTGGTAGCCGTTAATTACGAACGGGTGCCGGAAGTGTTCAAATCCATCTTTGAAGGAGCGTTCAATCCTCGTTCCGTTACCGGCGGTGTGGTAGGTTCCCTCTTTATCAGTATGAGAAGAGGTGTGTCTCGGGGAATCTTCTCCAACGAGGCCGGTCTGGGTACCGGATCCATCGCCCACGCCAGCTCCGATGTAGCCCACCCGATTCAGCAGGGCATGTGGGGAATCTTTGAGGTTTTCGCCGACACCATCGTAATCTGCACGTTGACCGCCCTGGCCATTCTCTGCAGCGGAATCAACATCAATTACGGAAAAGCTGCCGGTGCAGAGCTCACCATCAGCGGTTTCACCACCACCTTCGGGGGATGGATTTCCATCCTGCTGGCGGTAGCGCTTTGCTGCTTTGCCTTCTCCACCATCCTGGGTTGGGGACTGTACGGCTCCCGCTGCATCGAATACCTCTTCGGACCGAAGGTCGTAAAACCCTTCATTATTGTCTACGCGCTGGTGGCAATCATCGGTGCCACCATGGACCTGGGCCTGCTCTGGTCTCTGGCGGATACCTTCAACGGTTTGATGATTATCCCGAACTTGATTGCGGTATTCCTGCTTTCCGGCACGGTAATCCACCTGGTAAAGGACTATTTTCGGAATCCGGAATCCCAGCGACTGGAAATGGATAAATAGAGGAAGATAAAAGTAAAGGAAAAATCCCCGAAGCAGAATGTGCTTCGGGGATTTTTGGATGGGCGGCGCGGGAATTGTGTGAAGAATTTGCTCCCCGGAACGGAGCCACAAGGGTTCGCAGGGAGCGGGGAGCAAAGCGCGCCTCGGAAAAGCCGGCCGGCCCCGGGCGGCGGCGCGGAAATTGTGTGAAGATTTTGCTCCCCGGAATAGAGCTGCAAGGGTTTGCAGGGAGCGGGGAGCAAACCGCGCCTGGGAAAAGCCGGCGGGTCTCGAGTGCCGGCGCGGGAATTGTGTGAAGATTTTGCTCCCCGGAACGGAGCTGCAAGGGTTTGCGGGGAACGGGGAGCAAACCGCGCCTTGAAAAAGCCGGCCGGCCCCGAGTGCCGGCGCGGGAATTGTGTGAAGATTTTGCTCCCCGGAACGGAGCTTCAAGGGTTTGCGGGGAGCGGGGAGCAAACCGCGCCTCGGAAAAGCCGGCCGGCCTCGAGTGGTCATCAAATTAAAAGGGCGTGGATTCCGCCGGTGCTCGGAATCCACGCCTTTTATCTCCTATTTTTGGCTCTTAGTCAAATGGTGTTGGTGAAGAATAAAAGCAATACATATCGAGTAGCCGTTACGCTGCTCGATATTCTTTTTTCGGTTCTTTCCAGCCGGTACGTCATACGTTTAGAAATTAGAGATGATGTTAAAATGTAAATTCAATATGCCTAGAATTTCGGAGCGAGTTCACGCAAATCCTTTAGATTTTGGAAATCAGCGTGAACGATTTTCTACTTTTTCTCGTCTTACTCGGATGATGTTCTGTATAGAGACGTAAGTCTTGAGGATCGTTCACGCTTTTTGAAGGCAAATTGGCTTATTAGCGTGAATAAGAATTAGAATCCTGAAAACTTTGCAAAAACCGTTCACGCTTAATCTCGTTTTTCGGACAAAAAGCGTGAACTCATATCGAAATTCTAGGCGTATGCGATTCTACGCACGCGATAAAGACAATAGAAATAGACTTTTTTGAAAAAAAGGCGCTGATGATGAAATCCATTTCCATCACCAACACCAAAAGGTATAGAACCCTACTTTTTCTCTTCCTCTGGATTTTTCACCGTCGGTTCCGTATTCAAGTTCAGATCCAAATCCGTCTGCTGATGCAGCAGGCCGATCAAATCTACCAGCTCGTCTTTCTTGGAATCCAGGGTTTTGAAAGTGAGTTCCGGATTCCGGTTCTTCTCTGTCCGGTATTCATCCATCATGCTGGAGAAGATTGCGGAAGAGGAAATCGGTGTGTAGACGATGGCATTGGCACCGGCCTCAATGGTGCGGCGGATGGATTCGTCGGTCTTGCCGCCGCTGGCGATAATCGGCACCTTCGGGAAGTCCTTCCGAATTTCCCGAACCACATCTGCGGTATTCTTTCCAGCTGCCACGTTGAGAATGGTGACGCCGGCATCCAGCCGTTCCTGAATTCCGGTGGAATCAACCACTGTGGAAACCACCGGGATATCGATAACCCGCTTGATGAAGCGGATATTGCTGTTGCTCATGGGATTGTTTACCACAACGCCGAAAGCTCCCTGCGCTTCCGCATCCTGAGCCATGTACACGGAGCGAAGTCCTTTGGTGGTGCCGCCGCCCACACCGACGAAAACAGGAATGGAGGAGGCGTTGATGATGGCCTCGGAAATAACCTGCTGCGGAGTAAACGGGTACACGGCCAGAACCGCATCCGCATCACAGTTTCGAATAATGGCAATATCCGTGGAGAAAATTAAAGATCGAATTTTTCGACCCAGCACGATGATGCCCGAAGCTTCTCGAATTACTTCCGGCATTTCAATGGTATGGGCACGAAGTGTGCCGGTTATTCTTGGAATTGATTCCTGCATTGCGAACCCTCCTCTTACTTTCAACAAAAACTGTCAGAATATAACATGAGGAACTGCATTTCTCGGCGAAGCACAGTTCTGTATGTTCATAAAATCACCGGATAATTATACACGATTGCGCCGAATACGAACATATCCATTTGTGTATTTTTGATAAAAAAATAATAAAAAAAAATATTACACTCCCCGGCGACTTCCATCCTAGGCAGAATAGTCCGAAGACTATTGAAAAGGTTTCATCCAGATACTATAATAAGTACATTCAGGAGGCTTTCCGCTGGGAGGCCTCCTTTTAGTCGGAAAGGAGAGAGATTAATGATTGAATGCCTGGTAGTGGGCGCCGGCGGCTTCGTGGGGGCGGTGCTCCGATATCTCGTGGGACTTCTGGATATGAACCCGGAAAGCGGTTTTCCGATAAAAACATTTATCATCAATATTGCGGGAGCGTTCCTCATCGGTGTGGTGGCGGCGCTGGCGTCCCGGGAGGCCTTGAATCCTCGGACGGTGCTTTTTCTGAAGGTGGGAATCTGCGGGGGGTTTACCACGTTCTCTTCCTTCGCACTGGAAAACCACGATTTGATGATGAACGGCGCTTCCGGCATAGCACTCACGTACATGGGGGTGAGCCTGGTATTGGGAATTCTGGCGGTGTACATCGCCCAGCGCATGTTCGGCGCCTAAGGGGCAAAAAACCGAAAGAAATCCGAAAACAATATCCCATCGCTTATGGGAATGTGGTACAATGATAACAATTTATGAAATAAGGCAAGACAAGGAGATTAGGTCGATATGGAATTTATGGAAGAACGGATTCGCAGAGACGGCAGAGTGGCACCGGGGGAAATCCTCAAAGTAGATACCTTTCTGAATCATCAGATCGATGTCAGTCTGATTCGTCAGATTGCAAAAGCACTGAAAGAACATTTTGGAAATCGGGAGATTACCAAGGTGGTGACCATAGAAGCGTCCGGAATTGCCATTGCAAGCATCACGGCAGAGGAGCTCGGCGTGCCGATGGTGTTCGCCAAGAAGTCCAAGAGCCGGAACCTGAATTCGGATACCTATAAGTCCCGGGTATATTCCTATACCCACGACCGCTATTACGATATTGTGGTGAACGAGAATGCCCTGAACGACAACGACAAGGTGCTTCTCGTGGACGATTTCCTGGCGAACGGGCAGGCCATGCAGGGATTGCTGGACATCTGCCGGCAGGCCGGAGCGGATGTTGCCGGAATCGGCATCTGCATTGAGAAATCCTTCCAGCCGGGCGGAAAAGCACTTCGGGAAGAAGGATACGATGTTCTGAGCATGGCAAAGATTAAGAGCCTGGAGAACGGAACCGTCGAATTTGAACAATAAAAAAACGAATCGTCAAAAGGAGCTGCGCAGTAGACACACTGCAGCAGCTCCTTTTTCAAATCCAAATTTTAATCTCCCACAATTACCGGTGTGCCGATGTCAACCTTTTGGAACAGTTCTCCGGCGGCGTAGACCGGCATATTGACGCAGCCGTGAGAGCCGCCGTACTGATAGATATTTCCGCCGAAGGCACCTCGCCACTGGGCGCTGTGGATTCCGAAGGATCCGCCGATAAAGGCCATCCAGTATTGAACGGTGACATCGTAACCCTGCCCCTTGAGGCGGGTGCCGGTGCTCATGGAATTGATATAGTAACTTCCCCGAGGCGTATCGTGAACTCCTTGGGTGCCGGTAACCACCGGCGAGGACATATTGATTTTACCGTCAACGAAATAGGTCAGCTGTTGTTTCGGGATGCTGACGTAGATGTAGGTGCCCATGGCGCCGTATTCCGCTTTTTGAACGTGGAAAGTGGCCTTGGCCTGGGAAACGTTGCCGTAGGGGTCGGTGGCGGTGGCGTGTACGATGTAGTTCCGAACCTTGTGAACGTTGATTTGCTCATGGGAGAGCTTCAGCTTCACCTTGCCGGAATTGTCGGTGGCCTTGAACATTCCTTTTAGCAAATCCTGAAGTTCGTAGTCCGTCAGCTCCGTATCTTTGAAAATATAGACATCTTTCGCCTTCTTGAATTTCGGCTTTTCCATATCCTTGATGGTCACCTGGTATTTCCGGTAGACCTGATCCTCGTAGTAGATGGTGAGGGGATAGGTGCCGGGACGGTCGTATTTGTGCCCGGAAACCTTATTTCCATGATAGACGACGGAAGAGTTCTTCTTTACATATTTCTGTTCTTCTTTGGACAAGGTATCCATGTTCACGTATTCGGATATGTCCGTAGATACCGCGGTGCCGTAGTTGACATAAATTTCCGAGTGGGCGTATTTCTGATTCAGCTCCAGCAGCGGACCGCAGCCGGTGAGGGCGAAAACCGCCATCAGGCAGAGCAGCAGCGGAATCACCTGCCGACGTATTTTGCTTGGCATAAAATATCCTCCATTAATGTGCATATGCCTTGAGATTATACTATAGAAATCATTTTGCCGCAAATAACAATACCGCAGATTGTACGAAAAAAAGTGTTTGTAGAAAACAACAAAAAAATTGAAAAAATTGTTGACAAGATCATGAAAAAAGTTATAATAAGATAAGTCAACTGAATAGACCTGATTCGATAGAGGTTGCGGAAATCAAGAGTACGGAGTTACGGACGCAGAGGATGCGGTAACTCGGGAAAGGGAAATCCGCCGAAGGCTGAAGCATCCTACAGCGGAGGCCTGGGACATCGCAGAATATGCGATGGACTGTCACACATGTGGAGCGCTATCAATGGTATATATTTGTACAGAGAGAGTTTTTTTGAGTACTTAGCCATGGATACGTTTCAGACGTTATTCAGGGCTTTTTTATTTACACTTTACGAGAAGTCTGCAACAGAAGGGTATTGCAGAGAAAAGAACAATGGGAGGATTAAAATGACACATTCAATTCGAACAAGGCTGAATTACATCTTCGGCCTAGCGATTCTGATAATCGCTTCTATGCCGGCACTTTGTTTCGCAGCAGAGGAAACGGCAAAGAAGCCGGCACTGTACGCAACCGGATTTTCGGTTCTGCCACCGCTGATTGCCATCGTGCTGGCGCTGATTACAAAGGAAGTATACAGTTCCCTGTTCATCGGCGTTTTCGCAGGTGCAGTGCTGTATGCCGGTGCCAACTTCAGCGGCATCATGAACCACCTGCTGCAGGACGGCATCATCGCATCCCTGTCCAGTGCCGGTAACGTCGGAATTCTGATTTTCCTGGTAATCCTGGGCATGTTCGTTGCCATGATGAACCTGAGCGGCGGATCCGCCGCCTTCGGAGAATGGGCTTCCACCAAGGTAAAGAGCAGAAAGCATGCGCAGTTCACCACCATCCTGCTGGGAATTCTGATTTTCGTGGATGACTATTTCAACTGCCTGACCGTAGGAAGCGTTATGAAGCCGCTGTCCGACAAGTTCAATATTTCCAGAGCAAAGCTGGCATATCTGATCGACGCAACGGCAGCTCCGGTCTGCATCATCGCTCCAATCTCTTCCTGGGCGGCTGCAGTATCCGGCTTCGTTCAGGGTCAGAACGGACTGACCATCTTTATCCGCGCGATTCCGTACAACTTCTATGCGCTGTTCACCATCGTGATGATGTTCGCCATCGTTGCAATGAACTTTGATTACAGCAAGATGGCAATCTATGAAAAGAACGCCATTGAGAACGGCGACCTGCTCACCGTTCACGAGAACCTGTCCTCTCAGGACGAAGAGATTTCTCAGAATCATAACGGTCACGTCGCAGACCTGATTGTTCCGGTAATCGTGCTGATTATCTGCTGCCTGATGGGAATGATCTACACCGGTGGATTCTTCAGCGGAACATCCTTTGTAGACGCTTTTGCCGGCTGTGATGCCGCTGCCAGCCTGTCGCTGGGCAGCTTGGTTGCACTGATTATTACCATTGTATACTACTGTGCGCGCCGCGTCCTGACATTCCGTGAATGCATGGGCTGCGTTCCGGAAGGATTCAAGCAGATGGTATCCCCAATCCTGGTTCTGACACTGGCATGGTCCTTGAAGTGCATGACCGACAGCTTGGGCCTGGCTCCGTTCGTTGCAGGAATGGTTGAAAAGATGCCGGCTAGCTGGATGGCACTGATTCCGGCCGTTCTCTTCGTCATCTCCTGTGCACTGGGCTTTGCATCCGGTACATCTTGGGGAACTTTCGGAATCCTGATTCCGATTGCGCTGGCAATTACCGCATCCCGTCCGGATATGATGATTCCGGTAATCTCCGCTTGCATGGCCGGCGGCGTGTGCGGCGACCACTGCTCGCCGATTTCCGACACCACCATCATGGCTTCAGCCGGTGCCGGATGCAACCACATCAGCCACGTGGAGACACAGCTGCCATATGCGCTTACCGTATTGGTTATCTCCACCATTTCCTACGTCGTTGTGGGATTCACCAAGTCCGCAATTCCGGGACTGATTGTCGGTGTGGTTCTGCTCTTCCTCTTCCTGAACATGATGAAGAAGAGACAGGCACGCATGAACATGGTGGCCAACGCAGAAGCGTAGGAACATCGCATTGCGAGATATCGAGGTAACCTAAAAAAACATTTTGCAAGCCGGGGCTTCCGAGGAAGCTCCGGTTTTTCGCTGGGCGAAATGGGTGGACTTATCTCCTCAAACAGAATATACTTTACGTGTAATATTCCGGTGCACGGATGAAGAGGGGAGGAAAACGATGAATTCATGGGAACAGAGTTATACCACTAATGAAATTCTGGAGATGATTCGAAATCACGACGGAAAAGAAACGTTGAATCTTCGGAAATGCGAAATCCAAAATGCGGATATTTCCGGCTGGGACATTCCGGAGAACATTGACTTCGAGTGGAGTGTTTTTACCAATGTAAACATGACCGGAACCACCTTTCGAAAATGCAATCTGAATCACGTATGGTTCAAGGAGTGCAGTACGGAGAGCATTCGGTTTCTGTACTGTGACGTGCAGGAGGCGAATTTCCGGTGGATGAATTTCCGGGGAGCGGATTTCTCCGGTTCCAATTTCCACCATACTTTGTTTGAATATGCCAATACCGAGGATATAACGGATAACGAGGACACGAAATTTTTCCGGATGGTATGTCCGGCAACCGGGCCGTTCATCGCCTGGAAGTGCTGCACGGAGCTTCGGGTGGTGCAGCTTCTGGTGCCGGCGGATGCCAAGCGGGTGTCGGCCACGGCGGAAACCTGCCGGTGCAATAAGGCGAAGGTGCTGTCCATCAAGAGCATTGATGAGACAAAATCCTATGATTGGGCCCAGTCCACGGTGGATCCGGATTTCTACTACGAAGTGGGGAAGTGGGTGGAGCCGGCCAACGGGTTTGAAGAGAACCGTTGGCGGGATTCCTCTCAGGGAATTCACTTCTTTATGGAACGGCAGCAGGCCGTGGATTATCAATCGAAATAGGAAAGGATTATTGTTTTTTATGAATTTTAACGATTACAGCGATGATATCGTATTTGGTTTTAACACCCGTACCGGCGGTGTCAGCACCGGGGTGTACGATTCCATGAATCTGAGCCTCACCCTTCCGGACGATCCGGAAGATGTCATGAAGAATTACGAAATATGGTGCCGAGACCTGGGAGTCCGTATGCAGGATCTGGTCATCGGTCTCCAGACCCATACCAACAACGTGGTTCGGGTGGATGAGCGCAACAAGGGGCAGGGGCTTTTCCGAACCCGAATGAAGGATGTGGACGGAATGGTGACCAATGTGCCCTGTGTGGCGCTGGTAACTTATCATGCGGACTGCACGCCCGTGTACCTGTACGATCCGGTGAAAAAAGCCATCGGTATGGTGCACGCCGGATGGCGAGGCACGGTAAAGGAAATTGCCGGAGCAGCGGTTCGAAAACTTCAGACGGAGTTCGGAACGGAACCGGCAGACCTGGTGGCCATGATCGGTCCGTGCATTTCCAAAGAATACTTTGAATGCGACCGGGATGTGGTGGATGCGGTACGGGCCATGAATATTCCGGCAGAGGAAATGATTTCCTACGACACGGTCAAAAATAAATATCACGTCTCCATCGCCGGGGTGAACCGGCTGGTGCTGGAAGCGGCCGGCGTTCCCGGGGATCATATCGACATGCAGGACCGGTGTACCTACGGAAATCCAAGCTTGTTTTTCTCCCATCGCCGGGATGGATTGAAGAGAGGCGGTCACTGCGCATTGCTGATGCTTCGGTAGATTTTGCGCCAACCCCATAAAGGCAGAGAATTCGGTTGAAAAAAAGCGCTGAATAGGTTATTCTAATATGAGTGTTGAAAATTGAAGTAAAGGGAGTGTTATTATGAAAATTACATGGATTGGACATTCGTGTTTCAAAATTGAAGAGGGTGGATATTCCATCATTATCGATCCGTATCAGGACGATTGCATCCCGGGACTGGCTCCGGTTCGAGAGAAGGCCAACGAGGTTCTGAAGAGTCATGAGCATGACGACCACAATGCTGTAGACAATGTGGAAATCGTAAAGACCGTGGCTTCTCCGTTTAAGATTACCACCATCGATACGTTCCACGATGAAAAGAACGGAACCGAGCGCGGTAAGAACAAAATTCATATCATCGAGACAAAGAATCAGCGGGTGGCACACCTGGGCGACCTGGGCTGTGAACTGACAGATGAGCAGATGGGACAGTTGTATCAGGTAGATGCACTGCTGATTCCGGTAGGCGGCGTCTACACATTGGATGCGGCACAGGCGGCACAACTCACCGTGGATTTGGATGCCAGACATACCATTCCGATGCACTACAAGAGCGTAGAAAGTGAATTCGATCTGCCGGAGCTGGGCACCGTATACGATTACACCCTGCGTCTTTCAGGTGTGTGGGTGAATTCCCTGAACACCCTGGACCTGGACGAAAAATATCCGGCAAAGGTAGTGGTTCTCCAGCCGCAGAACATGACCAAGAAGTTCATGAGCATCGGCGAGATGGAGAAAATGAGCAATACAAAGAATGCGAAGTAGTCCCATTCGAATGCGGCAAAAACAAATTTAATGAAGCCAAAGGTGACCGGTGGGAACACAAAAAGTTCTCCGCCGCGTCACCTTTTTTATTTGGAAATGACAATACATTTTCGGAGAGATGTGGTATAATTCAATTAACCCAATTAAAGGAGGTCACAACTATGAAGGTTATGATTACAGCGAAGAATTATAAGCCGAGTGAGCGTCTGCAGGACAACATCGAGAAGAAATTTTCGAAATTAGAGAAGTTCTTCGATGAAGATGTTACCGCGAATGTGATTGTTTCGAAGTTCAAGGACAAGACGAAGTTGGAAGCAACGATCAATACCAAGCAGACACTGTTTCGTGCCGAAGAGATTTCGGACAACGTGTATGAGGCAATGGATCTCATCATCGACCGACTGTCCAGCCAGATGAAGAAATTCAAAGGCAAGCTGGAATCCCGGTACAAGGAGAACAAGGCGCTGAAGTTCGAGTTCATTCCGGACGATGAAGAGGAAGAAGATAATCTCACTGTTGTGAAGAGAAAACAGTTCGAGCTGCAGCCGATGAATTATGAAGAAGCCATTCTTCAGATGGAGATGCTGGGACACAATTTCTTCGTATACTTCGATATGGATACGGAATCCACCAACGTGGTATACAAACGGAAGGGCGATGCATACGGTTTAATTGAAACATACAGATAGAAGGCAATCCGATCCCTATCCGGACGTGACCGGACAACTGAATATTGATTTTATGGGGCTGTCATCGAGGCAGCCCTGTTTTTATGAAGTAAAAATAGGTAATTCCCCGGCCTTGCGCCCATTTTCTTGACACCGCAAAAACCCTACGGTAATATATTGACATGAGTAGAAGAACTCCGAGGAGACAGGGCGCATCGGTGTCGAGACGAACATCTCAGCACGGAAATGCCGGCCGGACCCGGGCGGGTTCCAGGGCATCCCGGAATGCGTCTCGGAAGAACGGCGGCGGCCGAAGACATGCAACGAAACAAAGGGCATATACCACCTCCGAGAGTCGGATACTGGACTTCCTGGCCACCATACCGGCCATGATTGTGATTCTTATTACCCTCCGGGAGATTTTTCTGGCGGTAACGAATTCCGCAATGGGGAAGGAACAGTACACGAAATTCCCGGAGCTTTTTCAATTTGGCAATTTTATTATCATTATTGTAGGAATTCTCTATGTCGTGCTGTCCAACATGGTTCCGGTGAAAAAGAAGCCTCTCCTGCAGCGGAATCCGGAGTTTCTGTTTTTCGGTATCTTTATGATCTGCATGGCGCTTTCCACCTTGGTGAACGGCATCGATGGGAAGGCCATCCACGGAATCCCGTATCGGAATCAGGGCATCTTCCATTTTGCCTTTTACATATTGATTTATTACTTCGTTTCTTCCAAAGTCAAGCTGCAGCAGCTTCGGAAGTTTGTGCTGCTGTCCTTTCTTTTTACCGCGGATGTGCTGGGCGTTACCGCAATTGGGCATCAATTCTTCCTGAACATTTCGGCTTATTCCGGGAAAAAAGGCCTGAGTGCGATCTTCTTTAACAGCAATCACTACGGATATTTTCTGGCCATGGCTTTGATGGTGGCGGTAACTGCTTTTATCGTGGGCGATAAAGTGTGGGTGCGGGAATTCGGCTTCCTGTCCGGGATGCTGAACTTAATCGTGTTGTTCATGAACAACACCTTCGGAGCGATTCTGGCTTCTTTCATCAGCTTGCTGGTGGTGCTGTTACTGTCGCTGATCAAGCTGCCGAAGAGCAAGTGGCGGGCGGTATCGGTGGCGTCTCTGATCATCGCCATTCCGCTGGCGGGGGGCGTGCTGCTGAACGCCCAGTTCGACAATTTCGTGGTGTTGCTGCAAGATATTGGAAAAATCATGTCCGGAAGTTCCGATGCGGCATCGGCCGGAACCAATCGGTGGGGTCAGTGGGTCAAAGCCGTGCAGTACATTCAAGAGCATCCGCTTCTGGGATATGGCTGCGAGGGGATGGCAGACCGGATGATGAACGATGTCGGCATTTCCAATCCCCACAACGAGCTGCTGACCTATGCGCTGTTCTTCGGCGTCCCGGCGGCGGTGTGCTATACCGTGGCGGTGCTGATGATTTTCTTGAGGCACCTTGTGAGCGGTGCCTGGAAAGATCCCTATGCACTGATGGCGTTTTCCGCCGCATTGGCGTATTTTATCTCTTCATTTTTCGGAGTGGCCATGTTCTATACCACACCGTTTTTCTTTATCATGCTGGGGTACAGCTCCGGGAAGGGGAAACGGTGAGGAGTTAACGAAAGTCGAGTGAATTTATGAAAAAAGCGAACTTATTCTTTCTGATTACAATGATTGTTATCGCTTGTGTTTTATCGGGATGCGCCGAAAATGATAATGCAGAAATAGTGTAGGAATCTTCTAAGTTGCAAGAAATAAACCTGACTTTGTACAATGGAAAAAGTGTAAATGTGACGGAATCAGAGAAAATAGAAGATATAGTGAAGGTAATCAACGGTGCAACACCTACAAAAGAAGAATCTGTACAGGATGTACCGGATGCAGAGCAGTATGGAAAAATTATCCTTGTATCGAAAGAGGATGAAAGAACCCTGTATTACTATGAAAGAGAGGGTAAATACTATATTGAAGAACCGTATGTAGGAATCTATCAATGCGATCAAGATCTTAATTTGTATTTTAAATCCATCGCGGACCTCTAGTTCGGGCACCCGGTGCCTTTGCCGGCTCCCATGTTGGCGTCGACCTCTCCGCAAAGCCTTTATCCTCCGTCGGGACACGCCAACATGCTCAGGATTTTTCCGACCTGTCGGCGTCATTGTTGGCGTCGACCTCTCCGCAAAGCCTTTATCCTCCGTCGAGGCACGCCAACATGCTCGGGATTTTTCCGGCCTGTTGGCGCCCATGTTGGCGTTGACATCCCCGCAAAGCCTTTATCCTCCGTCGGGACACGCCAACATGCTCAGGATTTTTCCGACCTGTCGGCGTCATTGTTGGCGTCGACCTCCCTGCAAAGCCTTTATCCTCCGTCGAGGCACGCCAACATGCTCGGGGTTTTCCCAGTTTGCCGGCGCCCAAGAATGAAAAAACCTGCATCCGGAAAGCTTTGTTAAGCTGCTGCTGACCGGTGCAGGTTTTTGCTTTGTTAAATCCCAAAGAGCAGAAGGAAAATCATAATCGGACTTACTTCCGGATGATGACCCGTGTGCCGTTCGGAACCATCTTGTACAGCTTGCTGACCTTGGAGCGCGGCATATTCACGCATCCGTGGGAGCCGTTGTATTTGTAGATGGAACCGCCGAATTGGGAACGCCAGGAGGCATCGTGCATTCCGTAGGATTGTCCGATGAAAGGCATCCAGTAGCTTACGTGACTTACGTATCCCGGACCGGTGAGATTTACGTTCCGAGCTTTGTGATGCAGTTTGAATCGACCGGTAGGCGTTCCGCATCCTCGTCCGCCGGTGACCACATTGCTCTTTAGTTTTACCTTACCCTTGACGTAGTACTTCAGCGTCTGATCGCTGATGTCGATCAGAATATATTTTTTGTAATTGTACGGACTGTAGCTTGCCCGGCGGTATTGCTTCTTGGTGATGGCACCGGTCTTCTTGTTGGGACGGATGGTGACATCGTGGTATTTAAACGCCTTGGTTTTCGCCTTGGCGGCGGAATCGAAATAGTAGTAATACTTTCCGGACTTCACCATCTTCTTGGTGGTGAGCTTTCCGCCTTTATTGCAATAATAGGTGTTGCTCTTCCAGCGGAAACGACCTTTCGCCGTGCGGAGGACGCCTTTGGAATCGGAGTAGTAGTAATACTTTCCCCATTTGTACACGCCCCGCATGATGACACCGTTTCCGGCTGCCCGGTAGGTTTTCTTGCCGAGCTTGAACGTCTTTCCTGCGAGAATCTGTCCGCCGTTCTGAACGTAGTAGAGTCTGCCGCTGCAGGAAACGAAGCCTCTTGCCGTGCGAATCACTCCTTTTCCATCGGCGTAATAATACGCCGTGCCGATTTTCAGAATTCCTCTTTGCAGGATACCGTCGTTATTGAAATAATACTTTTTTCCCTTGATGGTATTCATTCCGGTGACAAAATGATTCTCCGTATCGTAATAGCGGGTCTCATTGTTGTCCGAAACCCAGCCCAAGTTCTTTGGGGATTCCGGGGTGGTCGGGTTTTCCGGAGATGCAGAATTTTCCGGTTTCTGTTCTTGCTTTTGTTCCGGATTCTGCTCCGAAACCGCTGAATCCGACTCTTTCGAAGCCGGCGGTTCGCCGGATTCTTGCTGCACCGCGGAATCGGTACCGGTCGCAGCGGTGTCTGCTGCGAAGATGCTGTTCATGCTCAGCGCCAGGGTTAGGACGAGCAGCAGCGCGAAAAATGAAATAAACCGATTCTTACCAAAATGTTTCATCAGTCTGAATTCCTTCCTTTGATTTTCTGATAATTATTCCCATTCAGTGTAGCCCTTTTCGTAACAGAAAGCTATAACCGAATGGTTCAATTTTGGGGACTGCATTGGAAACTACAATGCCCAATAATTTAGATCCACTCGTCCGCTGATTCCCGGAACTTTCCCGGAGCTGGTGTACTGCCAGCATCGGTATGAGCCCTTGTAGGTGACGGTGTCGTTGTACTGCGCCACCCATACCCGATAGCCGGACAGTTTCTTCATGTCCAGGTTGTTGTTGAGCCAGCTGGTGCTGGCATAAATCATCGGGGTATAGCCCTTGGATTTCACATAGTCGCAAAAAGCTTTTACCGCCGCGGTTCGCTTGGTCCGGTTCAGCTTTGAGGAGGATGCTCGTCCGCCCGGGTAATTCTCGGTATCGATAACCAGCGGCAAATTGAGTTTGCAGCCGGATTCCTTCACCTGCTTGACGGCGAAGGCGGCTTCCGCCTGAGCTTCTTTTACCGTGCGTGCCTGCGAGAAGTAGTAGGCTCCTACGTCCACTCCGGCGGCGGTGGCCCGCTGTATGTTTCCCTTGTGTTTTTTATCTCCATTGAATGTGCTGTCCGGATGGCATTTTCCATCCTTCGTTCCGGAGTAGCCGCACCGCAGAAAGGCGAAACTGATGCCGCCGGATTTCACCTTTGCCCAGTCGATATCCTTCCCTTGATAATAGGAAACGTCGATGCCTCTCATATATTTCCGATTCGAAGAGATAATGGATCCGGATGCGTTCGCAGTGTAGGTGTATTTTCCCACCTTAAAGGTGCCGGTGAGGGCAGCGGCCTTCGGCCCGGCGTAGTAAATGTTGCTTCCGCTAAAATAAAAACGGTTGGTATACAGGGTGCCGCTCTTTCGGCTGTAGTAGGACTTTCCCTTCCAGGTAATCCGGCCGGCCTTTTTCCGCAGTTTTCCGCTGGAAGTGGAGTAGTAATAGTACTTTCCCCATTTGTGCACGCCCACCTTGATGCGCCCGTCGGAACCGGCCCGGTAGGTGTACTTTCCGATTCGGAAGGCTTTGCTCTTCTGAATCTTCCCGCCTTTTCGAATGTAGTAACGGTTCTTCTTCCAAGTGATAAAGCCCTTGGACTTCCGAAGCCGCCCCTTGCTGCTGGAGTAATAATAGCTTTTTCCCCATTTGTATACGCCGACTTTTATTTGACCTTTTTTGTTCGCCCGATAGGTGTATTTACCCACCTTGAACGTCTTTCCGGTCTGAATTCGGCCGCCTTTTCGAACGTAATACTTATTTCCGTTCCAGGTGACAAATCCGGCTTTCTTGCGAATCTTTCCCTTGCTGTCCCGGTAAAAATAATATTTTCCTTTGCGAAGGACCCCGGCTTTGCTCTTGGGTTTGGACGGTTTCTCGGACGGCGGTTGGATCGCGTTCGATTCTTTTACCGTAAAACGCATCCGGACGCTGTCTTCATATAGGATTTCCCAGCTGCCGATTTCATCGGTGTTCAGAAGATAGAGACCTTCCGAATCCGGCTGAAGGAGGATTTCCTTAGAAGTATCCGCAGAACGCTGCCGGAGAACCGGTGCAGTGCCGGAGTCTTCCTGCGAAGAGGTGCCGGATTCAGTGGATTCGGCAGCTGAAAAACGCAGGTATATTTTCTTATTCTGCTCAAAAGTGACCGATTGACTCGAATCGCAGCTTTGCCAGCTTTCCGCATTGGACGAATCCGCAGTGTATTGCAGGACATCCGTTTTCCCGAAACAGGGAAGGGGAGCGAGCATCATTACAAGTGCAATGACTGCGGATAAAATAATTCGATTGTATTTCATGAAAAAAATCCTTTCATTTGATGATTGATGACGGAATAAAATCTGCATTGTTATTCCTTAATTATAATATAGGAGCTTCCGGAAGGGAAGAATATAAGGAAAACAAAAAGAGATGAGGGAAAATCTCATCTCTTTCTTCGGGAATGTGATACGGTATGTGTAGGTGGTACCGAAATCAAATTCTCATGTGTATAGGTGTGTAAATTTATGATGGCGATTTAATAATACCAGTAGTCCATATCTACGCGGGTGCTGATTCCGTTTACTTTGCCGGAACTGGTGTACTGCCAGCATTTATAGGAGCCGCCGTAAGTGACCTTCTTGTAATACTGAGCAACCCATACATAGTAGTCAGACAGCTTGCTCATATTGAGCTGATTGTTGAGCCAACTGGTGCTGGCATAGATCATCGGCGTATATCCCTTGGCTTTTACCTGCTTGCAGAACGCCTGAACCGCTTCGGTTCTCTTGGTCTTGGAAAGTCTGCTGCTGGATGCCCGTGCACCGGACAGGTTCTCGGTGTCGATGACAACCGGATAGGTGACATTTACACCGGATTTCTTAATCTGCTTGATGCAGAAATCGGCTTCTTCCTTGCCTTCCTTCGCATTGATCGCTTCCGTAAAGAAGTAGACGCCCACATCGATTCCGGCTGCTTTCGCGCCCTTGATGTTTCTCATAAAAGTACTGTCGGTGTACAGCTTGCCGTTGGTGCTTCCGCGGTAACCGCAGCGAATGATGGCAAACTTCACGCCGGAGGCTTTCACCTTCTTCCAGTTGATTTCGTACTGGAAATAGGATACATCGATTCCGATGGCTTTGCCGGTATTCAGCTCGATAATCCGGCCAGTAGATGTGGTCTTGTAGTTCTTTCCATCCACTTTGAAGGAGCCGGTCTGAATGGCACCGGTGGAGGAGGCGTAGTACCGGTCTCCGCTTACGGTGATGAACTGATCCTGATAGATTTTTCCACCGGATGCGGCATAGTAACGCTTTCCGTTGTAATTAATCCAACCCTTGGTGGTCTTCACCCGGCAGTTGGAATCACCGTAATAGTACTTGGATCCGTATTTGAAGATTCCTTTTCCCAGGCGGCCGGTGGCATACGCCTTATAGGTGTAGCCGGAAACCTTGAAGGTGTGACCCCATTCAATCTTTCCTTCGGAGTTCACATAGTAGCGGTTTCCGTTGTAATTGACAAATCCCGGGGTGGTTTTTACCACGCCGTTGCTGTCCGCGTAGAAGCGGGAAACGGTTCCGTATTTGAAGACGCCGGTTCCCAGTCTTCCGGTTGCGTAAGCCTTATATCTCTTTCCTTTTAACTTCAAGGTGTGGCCGGTATAGATGGTGCCGCCTTTGGTGACGTAGTAGCGATTGCCGTCGTATTTCACGAATCCCGCGGTGGTCTTCACCTTGCCGGAAGAGGCATCGGAGTAGTAGTAATTATCTTCATGAGAAAAATGTCCTTTAACAAGGCGACCTTTCTCATCAAAAAAATACTTGCTTCCCTTGATGGTGGCAAAGCGGTTCTTGTAGTATTTGCCGCTCTTGTAGTAGTAGTACGTATAGGAACCGGACTTCTTCCAGCCGGTCTTGCTCTTCTTGGTTGCTCCCTGAGCCGGAACCATGGCCAGCGCAAAAATAAGAAGCACCGCCAGAATTGCGATTCCGATATTGATTTTCTTCGTGTGTTTCTGAATCATAACGCTTTCGTCATTGCCCTTTCTTAAATACCTGTAAGGATAATATCATTGTTGGGAATAAAATGCAATAATATTATTTGTAAACTGGCGGAAATATTTTATCGGTTAACTTGTGACAGGGGCGGTTATGTGCTAAAATCGCACTATATTGAGGTGATACCAATGAGATATATCAGATATTGTATAAATCTTATGACTGCCGGCGTTTTTATTCTGTTGAACCGGATTATCGGCATCTTCTGTCCGGTGCGAAAGAACAAAGCGGTATTTATTTCCGACGTTCGCGCAGAGAACGGCGGAAATTTAAAGTGCGTATATGACGCCATGGGCGAAGACTACGAGAGAGCCACGTATTTCAAAGCAGATCGGCGGAATTGGAGTTCCTTCGGAAAGTTCTGCAAATTAGTCTATGACATGACCACGGCAGAAGTTGTTTTTCTGGAGGATTATTTCCGTTACACATCGTATTACAAGGTGCGAGAAGGTCAGAAAATCTGCCAGCTGTGGCACGGTGCCGGCGCCTTCAAGAAATTCGGATACAGCCGGGCGGAAGGAAATGAGAATATTCGCATCCATAAAGGATACCGGAAGTATACCCACGTGATTACCAGCAGTGAAGCCATTAATTCTTGCTACGCAGAGGCATTCGGCGTAACTCCGGATAAAGTGCGGGCCACCGGTGTTCCCCGGACGGATATTTTTTTCGATGAGGAATATCTGAAGGAAACGAAGACACGGCTGTACGAGACGTATCCGCAGCTGCGGGGAAAGAAACTGATTCTCTTTGCACCGACGTATCGAGGTCTTCGGGCGGATGATGCAAGCTATGATTTCAACCGGATTCCGCTGGATGAAATCTACGAAGCGCTTCACGAGGAATATGTGTGGGCCTTTAAATGGCATCCGGCACTGTACAACAATCTTGCAAACGGCAAAGTCCGGATGCCGGATTTCGCAAAGTATCCGGATTTCTTTCTGGACCTTTCGGAAGAACGGGAAATTAACGATATCCTGACGGTTACGGATGTGATGATTACGGATTATTCTTCCGTTATTTTCGATTACTATTTGACCGGCGGCAGGGTGGTGTATTATCCGTATGATTTCGACACCTACTATAACGGCCGGAGTTTCTATTTTGATTACGAGGAATACCTCTTTGGCCCGGTGGCAAAAACACCGCAAGAACTCATTTCGGCAATTCAGGCGCCGGCGGAGGACGAGTCGGAGATTCGCCGGAAGTTCGGGGAGAAATACATGTCCGCATGCGACGGCCGCGCCACGGAACGGGTTATCCAATGGGTATTTGAGAAGAACGGGAGTGAAGAATGCAGATAATGCTGAAAATTGCCATTGCCATCTGTAACGGCATCTACGGAATTCACAAGCTGTTCCCGGTTCGGAATCGCATCGCCATGGTGAGCCGGCAGAGCAGCACCTTGACACTGGATATGCGCCTCCTGAAGGAAGAACTGGAACGTCAGAATCCGGAGGTAGAAATTCTAACCTTGAACCGGATGATTCCACCGGGATTGGCGGGTAAAATTAAATATCTTTGGTACATGGTAACCCGGGAGATGCACGTCTTCGCTACATCCAGAGTCGTGCTTCTGGAAGGGTATTGCATCAATGCCAGCATTCTCCATCATCGGAAGGAGCTTTCCATTATCCAGCTGTGGCACGCACTGGGTGTGCTGAAACAGTTCGGGTACTATGCGGTAGGAACGGAAGAAGGACACAGCGAGGCCTTGGCAAAGGCGATGCACATGCACGAAAATTACGAATATGCTATCTGCAGCAGTGAATTCTGTCGGCCCTACTATGCGAAGGCCTTTCGTATGCCGGAATCTCGGGTAAAAGTATGCCCGCTGCCGCGGACAGATTTGCTGACGGACCGGGAATACCGCCGCCGAAAGCGGGAAGAAATTATTCGGAGGTATCCGGAATTGGGCAAACGCCCCAATGTCCTCTATGCTCCCACATTTCGAAATGGAGAGGATATCACAGAACATTTAGATTCTTTATTCGAAGCGTTCAATTATGAAGAGTATAATCTGATAGTAAAACTCCATCCGGTGGACCGAACCGGCATCCATCGAGATGAGATTTTTGAATGTCCGGAATTTACGGCGATGGAGCTGTTCAGCCTAACGGATGCGTTGATTACGGACTATTCATCCATTATCTATGAAGCGGCGACAGCAGAAATTCCAATCTATCTATACACGTTCGATTTGGATCGGTATCTGGAGCGGAGAGGTTTTATCATCGATTTCATGAAGGATATTCCGCTGGAGAAATATCGGAAGCCGACCGAGTTGCTGGAACGGGTGTATGAAGATGAGAAAAGAAGAAGGGCGGAGAGTGCAGAACTGCACCTGGATACGAGCCAATCGTTCATTCAGAAATACGTACAGCCGGGGACCGGAAATACCCGTCGGTTGGCGGAATGGGTGCTTCAGGAACTGGCGAAGTCCAGTAAATCTTGAACATTATACAAATATGAGATATAATTACATGATTTAACTCTGATACATGAGGGAGGAAGAAAAATGGTATACGGCGTTGTTCTGGCAGGTGGCATCGGAAGTCGAATGGGAAATGTGGATCGTCCGAAGCAGTATCTGCACATTGGGAAAAAACCGATTATTGTTCATACAGTAGAGAAATTTATCATCAATGACAATTTTGAGAAGGTAATCGTTCTGTGCCCGGCACAGTGGATTACTTATACGAAGGATTTGTTCCGGAAACACCTTCCGGAGAACAGCAATGTGGTTGTGATTGAAGGCGGAAAAGATCGAAACGGCACCATCATGAATGCCATTCGCTACATTGAAGAAACCGACGGATTGAATGAGGAGACCTCTTTGGTAACGCACGATGCGGTTCGTCCTTTCGTGACGCATCGAATCCTGGAAGAGAATCTGGAATCCGTTCGAAAGGGAATCGCTTGCGATACGGTAATTCCGGCAACGGATACCATCGTGGAAAGCGTCGATGGAGAGACCATCGCCAGCATTCCGAACCGGGCGAACTACTATCAGGGACAGACCCCGCAGAGTTTCCGGGCGAAGAGATTCAAGGATTTGTATGAAACCTTGAGCGAGGATGAACGGAAGATTCTGACCGATGCGGCGAAGGTGTTTGTTGTAAAGGGTGATAAGGTGGCATTGATTAAGGGAGAGACCTTTAATATCAAAGTAACCTATCCGTATGATCTTCAGTTGGCAGAAACGCTGCTGGGAGGAGAGAAGTAATGCTGAATACAGTATATCGGTTGGTAGAGCCGCGACGAATTGAGTCGGAATTCTCCAATATTGATGTAAATGGTGATTCGGTGCTGGTGCGTCCGACCCATTTATCTATTTGTAACGCAGACCAGCGCTATTTCCAAGGGACCAGACCGCCGGAAGTGCTGAAGAAGAAATTGCCGATGGCGCTGATTCATGAAGCAATCGGTGAAGTAATCTACGATCCGAAAGGGGATTTTGAATCGGGCCAGAAGGTGGTAATGGTACCGAATACTCCGATGGAGGAGGATGACATCGTTGCGGAGAATTATTTGCGCAGCAGCAAATTCCGTGCCAGCGGATTTGACGGTTTTATGCAGGATATCGTAGCCATGAGACGGGACCGAGTTGTGGCCGTGCCGGACGGAATCGACGATTACGTTGCTGCTTTTACCGAATTGGTATCCGTAAGCTATCATGCCATCGATCGCTTTGACCGGAAAGCACATGGAAGAAGAAATGTGTTGGGCGTATGGGGCGATGGAAATCTTGCTTTTATCACATCATTGCTTTTGAAGAAGAGATTCCCGGAGAGCAAGGTGTACATCTTCGGAAAGCATGAATACAAGATGGATGACTTCGTCTTTGCGGACGAGACGTACTTCATCGATTCCATTCCGGAAGATTTGAGAATCGATCACGGGTTTGAATGCGTAGGTAAAGCCGGTTCCGGTACATCCATCAATCAGATTATCGATTACATCAATCCGGAGGGATGCATTGCGGCACTGGGCGTTTCCGAAGACCCGGTACCGATTAATACTCGAATGATTTTGGAGAAGGGATTGACACTCTACGGAAGCAGCCGAAGCAGTGCGGATGATTTCCGCCATTTGCTGCAGTTCTACAAAGAGCATCCGGAAGTGGTGGATTATCTGTCCAGCATTATCGGAGAAATCGTAGAGGTCCGCACTATCAAGGATATGACCCATGCGTTTGATGCGGATATCCAGAAACACGGCGGAAAGACCGTTATGGTGTGGAAGAAATAGCGAGCGAAACGAATTGATTTGAGTGGGGGAATAAAATGAGTATCAGGCAGATTTGCAAGAATCTCCGAACCAAGGGTTTTAAGGAAACCTATCGAATTCATCGGGTACACAAATGCGAAGAGGGTTTGTATGGGTATGCGACGAACCGGCCGTATGGAAACTTGCCGCTGGAGAAGCGGCATAAAGCGCTGGAAAAAACCGTCAAGTGGGAAAAGACCTTGGAAGAGCTGGATCCGAAGAAGTATAAAAAGTTCAAGAAGTGGCTGAAGCCGCATTATTTGAAGGAAGTGATTCCTCAAAGATATGCGGAACTGGTTCGGCAGTGCGATGTGAAAGACAAAGTCGTCTTTATGGAGAAATATGGGCCAACGACGCCGTCCAATAAGTATATCGCCAAGGTTCTTCAGGAGGAAGGCAAGTACGAGGTTGTGAAAATCGGGCTGGACAAAAATCACAATTCTGATTTTGGAATCTTTGAGAATGTGGTTCACCTGGTGGAGGAGATGGCGGATGCGAAAGCAGTCTGTATCTCCAGTGCAAACCAGTACCTCAGTCATGTGGAAATCCGTCCGGAAACAAAATTTATCCAGCTGTGGCACGGTTGCGGTTGTTTCAAAAAGGTGGGATATTCCACGATAGACAGTAATAATTTTGGGCGAAGTGAAAAGAATCTTCAAGAGTATGAGCAATATCATAACTACAGTTATGTGTGTCTGCCGGCAGAGGATCAGAAGTGGGTATTCGAAGATGCCATGCGCATTCCGCGAGACAGCGGAAAGCTGGTGCCGGTGGGGGTTTCCCGTACGGATCAGTTCTACGATCCGGAATACAGCAAGGCAGCTAGAGAAAAGCTGGAAGAGAAGTTCCCTCAGATTGCCGGAAAGAAGATTATTTTCTACGCACCGACGTATCGAGGCAGAATTTCTCAGGCGTACACTCCGAATCAGTTGGATGTCGCAGCCATGGGTGCGGCCTTGAGCGATGAATACGTCCTTTTGATTAAGTATCACAGCTTTGGATGCAAGACGAGGCCGGCACTTCCGGAAGAATACGCCAATTCCTTTGCATTCGATATGAATGCGAACGGTATCTTGGATATCGAATCGTTGCTGGCAATATCGGATATTCTGATTACGGATTATTCCAGCGTGGGTTTTGAATTCGCAATCCTGGAACGGCCGATTGTGTTCTTTGCGTATGACAAGGATCAGTATTTAGACGAACGGGGAATGTATTACGATTATGAAGAAATTACGCCGGGACCGATATGCACGGAAACGGAAGAAATTATTTCATATATCGATTCATTAAAGGATGGATTTGACGATACTGAAATCAAGAAGTTTAAAGAGCAGTATGTGAAAATGTGTGATGGACATGCCACCGAAAGAACGATTGCGTTGTTTGATGAATAGACGAGGAGGAAACCGATGAAGAGAGTGATTACATATGGAACCTTTGATTTGCTCCACTACGGTCATATCAATCTCCTGCGTCGTGCAAAACAACTGGGGGATTATCTGATAGTCGTGGTTTCCAGTGATGAGTTCAATTGGAATGAAAAGCACAAGAAGTGTTACTTCACTTATGAGCAGCGAAAGGCTCTGGTGGAGGCGGTGCGCTATGTGGATTTGGTCATTCCGGAGACCAGCTGGGATCAGAAACGTTCGGATATGCATGAATATCATATCGACACGTTTGTCATGGGAGATGACTGGATTGGAAAGTTTGATTTTCTGGAAGATGAAGGCGTTGAAGTGGTATATCTGCCCCGCACACCGGAAATCAGTTCCTCCCAGATTAAAGAAGATTTGAATATGCAGAATAAGTAGAAAAAGAATCTCAGGACGACATCCTGAGATTCTTGCTTTTCTTGAAGAAAGTCGCAAACTGGTATATAATAAAGAGCTAAGTGTATAAAAATCGGTGATAGGGAAATCGATTTTAGATATAGAACCATAATGTACGAAAGGAAGTTTTATATGTCACCAAAAGTATCCATTATTGTTCCTGTATATAATGCGGAAAAAACATTGCCGCGGATACTGGATGCAATTAAAGCACAGACTTTTGAAGATTATGAAGTCATTTTGATGAATGACGGCTCCGTGGACGGAAGCGAACAAGTTATGAGAGCGTATTCCGAGGAAGATGAACGTTTTCGGGTATACTCTCAGGAGAATAAAGGTGTCAGCGCCGCAAGAAATGCCGGTTTGGATTACGCTCAGGGCGAGTATATTCTCTTTTACGATGCGGATGATTTCGTGCCGGAGGATGCCGTTCAAAAGATGTATCATAGAGCCCGGGAAAAGATGGCGGATCTGGTAGTGGGCAAGACGGTGATACATTACATGTCGGAGGAAACACTATCAAAGCCGTCGGTTACCCTTTCCGAACTGGAAGATATTCCGAAATATAAGACTACGATGGTGTGGAACTTCACTCTCTGCAACAAGATGTTCCGCAAAGCGGTAATTGACGAACAACACATTCGTTTTAACGGAACTTCTCACGGAGAGGATGGTGTATTCCTGTACGAATTCATCCGGAATTGCGAAACCATGGTGGGTTGCGAACGAGAAGTTTACAATTATTACAAGAAGGGCTTTATGGAGGAATCCTCTTTAAGCCAGAGCGTGTCCACTGCATCTTTCCGGGATATTTGCAAAAATTTTGAAACAATTTGCCGTACTTTAGATGCCATGGCGGAGGAAGAGCTGGCGAAATTTGATAAGACACAGCAGTCCGGTCCGGCTTGGGACGAGGAGCGTTGGCGCTGGAGAAGATTGAAAGCTACTGTATGGAAACGGTTTGCCGGTATTTCTATTCTGAATGAATATTATCGGATGATTTGGCGCAGCGATGAGGATTTGTATCCTCTGCTGAAGGAATGGCTGAAGAAATGTGAAGAAAACATGTTGCCCAGTCAGTGGCAGGGAATTCTGGAGGATCATGCGGATTTGCAGCTGGAATCGGGACTTCTGTCAAAGGAAGAACTGGCAGAAAATCCACTGATTTCGGTAATCATTTCAGACAAGCTTCCGTCAAAATATGTAAATAAAGTACTGAGTGCGTATTATCATCAGATTTTCCCATCTTTCGAAGTGCTTGTGGACGAGTCCATGGCAGATGCTGTAGCGGAAGAATACAAAGGCATGATGAATCTGCATTTCTTAGAACATCGGGATACCGCTCACTGGAAAAAGGAGGCTCTGCAGCAGGCAAAAGCAACGCACTGCATTTTCGTGGAGGAACCGATTTATCCGGTGGCACGGACTATTCGTCAGATGTTCGAAGCGATGGAAAAGGGGACGTTCATCACTGCACCGCTTCTGCAGTATTCCAACGGGGAATACAAACCGCTGAAAACGCAGTCCACGGCGTTCATTAACGAATTTATGATGGTTTATTATCGGTCGCCGTACAACCAGCTGGATTCTACCTGGGGAAATAAGATTTTCAATGTGAAGAATCTGCTGGCCAAAAAGCGCCTCTTCGAAAAGAAATCCGAAACGGATATGAACCGTTTGTACAACAATTCCAAGTATACGAAATTTACGGATAATTCTTTCGTAACGGATTTGACGGATCAGGATATTCTGAAACGGGTGGAAAAACTCTCCGTTAAACTGGGATATCCGCGAAAGCTAAGACAAGAAGCGAAGCGGCTGGCTCGAATTGAAAAGGAATCCACCCGCATTGTCCCGCTGTCGCTGAGGCTGAAAAAGTGGAGAAATAAAAAGCTTCGTCAGGGATACAAGTTCCTGACTTTAAAGGTGATATTCCCGTTGTACTATAAGTGGCATGCCCGGAAGCCGATTGAAAAGAACAAGGTTCTTTTTGTGGTAAACCGGAAGCCGACGCTGCCGAATTCCATGACGTACGTACACAGTTTGCTGGAGAAATCCGGGAAGTTTGATATTCACAATAAATTCCTGCTGAACCTGTCTCTGCGGTATCGCCAGAAGTTTAAGGTGGATTTGGAATTCATCAAGGATTTGGCAACGGCAAACTATGTATTCTTAGATGAAGCGACGGTGACCACCTGTGGAATTCACAAGAGACCGGAAACAAAAATCGTCCAGCTTTGGCACGGATGCGGTGCCTTCAAGAAGTTCGGCTTCAGTACGGCGGACAAGATTTTCGGTGGAAATGCAAAGGAGCAGTCCCGGTATCCGATGTATCGAAATTTCGACTTGGTATGTGTCAGCAGCCCGGAAGTGGTATGGGCTTACGAAGAAGCCATGCAGCTGGAAGGGAAAGGAAATGTTAAGCCGGTGGGTGTCAGCCGAACGGATGTATTTTTCCGGGATGATTATATTGAAGCAGCGAAGAAACGGGTCATCGAACAGATTCCGGCAGCGGCGGAGAAAAAGATTATTTTGTATGCTCCGACATTCCGCGGTCATGTAGCAAAAGCCTATGGCCCGGATCAGTTTAACTATGATAAGCTCTACGAAGCTTTGGGAGATGAATATATTATCTTAATTAAGCATCATCCACTGGTGAAGAAACTTCCGGATATTCCGCTGGAATACCGTGATTCGTTTGCATACGATGTATCTCGTACGATGGAGATTGAAGATTTGATTTGCGCTTCTGATATCTGCATTTCGGATTATTCGTCGTTAATCTTCGAGTACTCTTTGTTTGAGAAACCAATCATTCTCTTTGCGTATGACTTGGATGTGTACTTTGATTGGCGCGGGTTCTACTATGATTACTTCGAAATGGCTCCGGGACCGGTTTTAATCAGTACCGAAGAGATTATCGATTACATTACTCATATTGATACGAAATTCGATCGGGAGAAGATGCACGCATTCCGCGAGAAGTTCATGCGTTCTTGCGACGGGCACTCTACGGAACGAATTTTGAACGAAGTGGGCTTAAAGCTGTAAAAAAGTCTGGGCATGATGAGCACCATCGTGCCCTTTTTACTACCGAAAGCTATACGGTTTTGGATTAGAAAAGATGTTGGACGTACGGAGAAAAATGTATGAAAAAGATTAGTATAATTATCCCTTTAATTGACGAAAGATATTGTGAAGCGACGAATATTCAAGAAGGAATGAATTGCATTCTGAACCAGAGTTTGGAAATGAGTTCGATGCAGCTTGTTTTTTTGCCGCTTCTTAATCGTCCAATACTCATTCAGCAGTTAAACGAATACGCTCTGTCCTATCCGGATTCCGTGCATATCCTTCCGGCTCCCGATAAAAATACGGACATTGTTTCGATGGTTTCCGAAGCCGTGACCGGAGAATACGTTCTTTTCTATGATATGGGAAACCGATGGGAAGAACATGCACTGGAGAAGGTGTATCAGCATTTTGAAAAAACGCCGAATTCATTTGATCTGTGCTTGTGCAACGAAGTTTTTCAGAAAAAAACATCTTCGAAGAGCACGTTCCGTTTTATGTACAAATCCGGCAACACATTTAAAGATGTTCGAGAGAATCCAAGATATTTGGCGGTTTCCCTGAACAATGTGATTTTTCGAAGAGATGCTCTGTGTCGGGCTGCGATGAAATTAGAAAACCAAATTCGGGCGTATTCATACGGTTGGGACCTGATGCTGATTGCGGAAATTCTGAAAGAGAATCCGGTGGTTGGAATCGCTGCTTCTGCAGATTTCATCTATTGCGGTTCCGAAGAACTTAGCGGACAGAAACCGGTAGAAGCCAATGAATATCCTGAGGCACTTCGGCGCTTGTTCTGTGCGTTGAAGGAAGGATGCGTGACGGAATTGGATTCCTATATTCAAAATTTGCAGATGTATATTATGCGTCAATATTTGGAAGGCACGGATACCCGGGGTGAATTCAGCGAAGAATGCAGAACGGAGTACATCCGGCTGCTGCGTCAAGAATTGGCCGGAATTCCGGATGATATCATTGACAAAGCACCGGGGACGGTGAAGCGTCAGCGACTGGGACTGTATGTCCTGAAATACGGAAAGCATATTCTCCGGAATCTGAAAGAATCCTCCGGGCAGCTTGCATATAACGGACATCGTCTGGTTAATTTGAAACATGATTCATTTCGTTTCTATACGATGACGGTGGAACAGGGGATGCTCCATATTTGCGGAAGCATCTGTGCCGGAACGTCTGAACAGAAAATAAGTGTGCTTGCGCAGGATCAAACCGGCAAGACTTGGAAAGCGACGATGCAAGACTGTTCGAGTGAAGATGTGCGAAATCGATTTGGGGAAGTGCTGATTGCCGGAAAATCGTTCTCGTTTACCATTCCGTTGCGGGATAAGATGAAGCTGACGTTCATGCTTTCCTTTGATGGAACCGATATAAAAGTATATCCTAAAATGATGAAGGATACCGAATTAAAGCATAAATACCGTCATTCCTACACGGAGAAAAATGGATGGCTGATTCGATATAATAATGGTTCACTGTTCACGAAAAAAGCAACGGCTTGGAATCGAATCAAGTTCCATCGGCATTATCTTGCGGAACTGCGGCAGAAAAAGAGTGAAGAAGATGAATCTACCTATCTTCGAGACTGTCATTGGAAAAAGCAAATTCGGAAGATGAAGCTGAAGAATCAAATTGCTTTTGTGACGGCGCGAAGCAATGAAGAATTGCTTCCGAATATGCGGGCAGTATATGACCGAACGAATGGGAAGAAGGTGGTGTTCACCCGGATGATGCCTTACGACGATGAACAGATGAATGCGGCGATTCAGACGGTGTATTCCAGCAAAGTCGTGGTCACGGATGATTATTTTTACCTGTTCCGAAAATTCGGAAAGAAGCCGGGACAGAAAATTGTGCAGTTGTGGCATGCTGCCGGCGCTTTCAAAAAATTCGGCATGGACGGAACATCGCTCTTTCCGGAGGTGGATCACCTATACCATAAGGATTATGACTTGGTATCTGTAAGTGGGGAGAACATACGGGGGATTTATGCTCGGGCTTTCGGAATAGGGGAAGACCGGGTGAAGGCCTATGGTGTTCCGCGTACCGATGAATTTCTGGATTCGGAGTATGTGTCCCAGGTAAGGAAAAGGATTCGGAGCAGATATCCGAAATTAGATGGGAAGCAGGTGATTTTGTATGCGCCTACTTTTCGGGATGGAAAGGGACAGGATAAACATGAGTTCCGTCCGGAGATGAATTTTGAATCGTTAAGCCATTCCTTAAAAGAAAATCAAGTGTTCCTGATCTGCCCGCATCCGGTAATGCAGAATCGAATTGTGACGGGTTCGTACGAGAACATCATTCAGGTGAAGGATTTCACTACTAACGAGATGATGTGCATTGCGGACTTGCTGGTGACCGATTATTCCTCGGTCGTCTTTGAATATTCTCTGCTGAATAAGCCGATGGTATTCTACTGTTACGATTATGATGAATACAATCGGGACTTCTATTTGGACTACGAAAATGACTTGCCGGGACAGTTGTTCCGCAATTATGCAGAGTTAGAAAAATATATCAGTGCAGGCGATTTTGAGGAAACAGAGGGGGTGAAGGATTTCCGAAACCGTTATATGTCCGCTTGCGATGGAAAAAGCGGAGAGCGGATTGCTCATGTCTTAGAGAAGATGTTGAAAGAATAATAGAAAGGAAAAAAAGTTGTTATTCTCAAGTAATGTATTTATATTTGTCTATCTTCCGGTAGTATTGTTTGTTAATTACGCACTTAAATTCAGTCGCCGGGTACAGAACGTTTTTCTGTGCCTGGCCAGTTTGCTTTTCTACGCTTGGGGCGAGCCACGGTTCGTGTTGGTGATGATGGCATCCATTCTGGTGAACTGGTTTTTTGGCCTGCTGGTAGAGAAATTTAAAGAAAATGAGAATGTACGGTGGCTGATTGCACTGGATGTTTTTATCAATTTATCGATTATTTTCATATACAAATACCTGGCGTTTACGGTGAAAAACCTGAACCTGCTCTTTCACGCACACCGGAATGTGCCGGAAATCGCATTGCCAATCGGAATTTCTTTTTTCACGTTTCAGGCAATCTCTTACGTAATCGACGTGTACCGTGGACGGGGCGAGGCCCAGAGAAACCTCCTGAATGTGGGGCTGTATATCTCCTTCTTTCCTCAGCTCATCGCCGGACCGATTGTGCGGTATGAAACCATTGCGGACCAGATTAACAACCGAAGGGAAAACCTGCAGGATTTCTCCGATGGAGTGGTGCGATTCATCATCGGATTGGGAAAGAAGGTACTGCTGGCCAATAACATGGCACTGATTGCGGATCACGCCTTTGGGTTCGGAAACGGAACGGTGCAGTGGTTCGGTGCAGACATGCCGCTGACGGCAGGGATGGCCTGGCTGGGAGCGTTGGCCTACACCTTCCAGATTTATTTCGATTTCAGCGGATATTCCGATATGGCCATCGGCCTGGGTAAGATGTTCGGGTTTCACTTCGATGAAAACTTCAATTATCCGTATGTTTCCCGTTCCATTACGGAATTCTGGCGACGCTGGCACATCTCTCTGTCCAGCTGGTTCCGGGATTATGTCTATATTCCGATGGGCGGGAACCGGGTGAAGACGGAGGCAAGGCATATCTTCAACCTTTTCGTAGTATGGCTTCTGACGGGAATCTGGCACGGAGCGAATTGGACCTTCATCCTGTGGGGACTGACCTATTTCGTGCTTCTGGTGACAGAGAAGAAGCTGGGACTCCATAAGGAGGCAAAATACCGCTGGATGAATCCGCTGAAGTATATTGCAACCATGTTCTTTGTCATCATGGAGTGGGTGCTCTTCAGGGCGGATAGTTTGGGAGATGCCGTACACTATATGAGCTGCATGTTCGGAGCCGATGGCTGGGGGCTTTCCGCACCGGGAATCTTCTATCTAACCCAGTATCGATACTTCTGGCTGGCGGCGATTGTAGGATCCCTGCCGTGGGTTCCGTGGCTTGGAAAACGCTTGAAGCAGGAATGTGTTTCTGCTAAAAGGAAATGGGCCGCGGATGTGATTTCCGGTGTATTTATTGTCGGAATTCTGTTTGTGTCGGTATCGTATATCGTCATCGGAAGCTACAATCCATTTATTTATTTTAACTTCTAGAGAAGAAAGGAGAAATCATGAGAAATCGAATCATTGCAGTAATATTTCTTTGTTTTCTGCTGTTCTTCGGGGTTCGCACCGGAATGAATGTATGGGATTCCATTAACGGTACGGAAAGAAGCCACCGGCCTCAGACGGAGGCATTAGGCAGCAACGGTCAGATAAGTGGTTTTAATAAGGAATCCTTGGAGGAAATCTCCAACACGATAACGTTGAATTTAGCAAATCGAAATCAATGGATTAATCTAAATGGTATGTTTCAAAAGGGGATGGGAAAAACCGCTGACTTGGAGAAGGACTGGTATCGTCTGGAAAATGGAATGCTGATGTACAGTCTGAGAAAGGACTCTCCGGAAGATTTGCATAAATATGCGGATAACGTGGTGGAATTGTCCCGATATGTAAAAAAGCACGGAAAGAATTTCCTTTACGTGGAACTTCCGTATAAAGTTCAAGACGAGGATGAATATCCGGCAGGGGTTCCGGAATACGGGAATCCAAATGCGGACGAGATATTGAAGGTTCTTTCCTCGAAATCCGTGCACAGAATGGATGTTCGAGATATCATGAAGGATAAGAACATGAAGTCTACGGATAGTTTTTTCCGAACAGATCAGCATTGGAAGCCGGAGATTGCGCTCTGGGCGGCGGGAGAGATTTCCAAGAAATTATCTCAGGTGGATTCGGAGTGGAAAGATCATCCGGAATATCGCAATTTGAACAATTATCGGAAAGAGCATTATTCAGATCTGTTTTTGGGAGCCATTGGAAAGAAAATCGGTAGTGCTTATGCCGGAATGGATGATTTTGACATGTTAATCCCGAAATTTGACAATCAGTTTCGGTACTGCATGCCAAAGGAGAAAAAAACCGTAGAGCGGACCGGTAATTTTAAAACAGCCTTTATTGTGCCTGAGAATTTAGAAAAAGATCCGTTCCGGGTAAATACCTACGCCGCATATTGTGGAGGAGATCATCCGAGAGAATGTGTGACAAATGAGAAAGTGAAGAACAACCGACACATTCTATTGATACGGGATTCTTTTTCTTGTGCGTTGATGCCGTATCTATCCCTTTATACAAAGAATGTCACCACGTTGGATTTGAGACATTATAAAACCGAGTCTTTATACGATTACATTCGAAATCATCCGGAAATTGACACGGTAATTGTGGCTTATAATCCAAGTGCCATTACAGAGATACAATATACTTTTGACAAGGTTGTAAAATGAAGAAGATAATTAAGACGACAATTAAATCTGTTTTGTATGTTCTCTATTATGGAATCATTGCTTTGCTGCTGTATTTTGTTGTAGCCGGACGGACTTTGACGGACTGGTATGATGTTACATTCGGCACGCGATTCCGGGAAATCGTGTACACCTTTAACCTGGGGTTGACCGGCGCGGACACCAGTTTCATGAACGAAGCACTTCAGGAGTGCCGACCGGATTTGATTAAAGCGACGGCCATCGTAGTGCTGTTCATTTTGGCGGATTTGGTTTTGTTCCGAAGAGTGGGACGGAGAAAGGTTCGGGTGGATGAAGCCAAGGGACAGCACGATGCACAGAAGGAAACGGCAAAGCACGAAACGGTAGAAGCAAAGCCGGAGTACCGGTGGGTGCGAAGCAAGTGGGGTTATGCTCTCCGCGGAGTGTATCATGTGACTATTCTTTTAATCTGCATTTTTCTGGCAAAACCGGTGTATGCGTATGCCGACCAGGTGCTGGAAGTGTCGGATTTTGTGCGTTCGAAGCTAACATATACGAAAATATACGATGAAAAATACGTGGCTCCATCCTCTGTTCAGATTCAGAACACACGAAAGCAGAAGCGAAATGTTATCATCATATATATGGAAAGTATGGAGACTACTTATGCGTCGAAGAATCTGGGAGGCTATCAAGATCACAATTTGATGCCAAATCTCTATAACCTGCAGCAAGAGAACATCGCTTTTGGGGATCGAAAAGGAATGGCCGGAACGCACAATCCGTCCGGAACGACATGGACGACGGCCTCTATCCTGTCATCCTCTTCCGGAATTCCATTTGCCTTTAACATGGGAATGAATAAGAATGAAGGAAATGATGCGAATCAGGGAAAATTTGCTAAAGGGATAACCACGCTGGGGGATATCCTGGAGAAGCAGGGATACAATCAGGAATTCATCTGTGGATCGGATTCCACTTTCGGTCGAAAGAAGAAACTGTTCCGGGAGCACGGAAGCTACAAAATTTTCGATTATTACTCTGCAATCGATGCCGGATATATCGACAAGGACTACAAGGTCTGGTGGGGAATGGAAGATTTCAGAACCTATGAAGCGGCAAAGGATGAAATCCTGAAGCTATCGGAGAAGGACAAGCCATTTAACTGCACGATGCTGACGGTGGATACCCACCATGTGGGCGGATACAAATGCCAGAAGTGTCCGACGGGGAATGGTAACAAAACCGCCAACGTGGTGGCATGTGCCGATCGGCAGGTACAAGAATTTGTAGACTGGTGCAAGGCACAGGATTTCTATGAGAACACTACCATCGTCATTCTGGGAGATCACCCGCGAATGGACAAGAAACTGGTGCAGGGAGTGGATAAGAAAGATCGGGAAGCGATTGATGTGTTTATCAATTCTGCATCTCCTTATCAGAAGATTAATCAAAAGAGGACAGCAGCGACGATGGATCTTTTCCCGACCATCCTGTCTTCCATGGGTTATTCCATTGAAGGAAATCGACTGGGCTTGGGAACGAACCTGTTCTCTTCGAAGAAAACCCTGTCCGAAGAGATGGGATACGATGAATTCAATCTGGAATTAGGAAAGAACTCCCGGTTCTACCACAAAGAATTCGAATAGAATAGCTGTTTTATTGAGACATAGGCTGGAGACATCATGGAAAAACAATACGACATCAGTGTAATTCTTCCGGTGTACAATAACGTGCAGTATTTGGAGGAATGTTTAGACAGCGTTTTGGCAGAAAAAAAACTATCCATTGAGATTGTTGCGATAGACGATGGATCTACCGATGGATCCGAACAAATACTGGATGATTATGCCGGAAAATATGAGAACATTCGGGTCTTTCATCAGGAGAATTCCGGGGTCAGCGTCGCCAGGAATTTGGGCCTTAAAAAAGCAAACGGGGAATACATCTGTTATCTGGACAGCGATGACCGTTATTGTCCCGGGGTGCTGGAGAAAGGACTCGCCCTGTGCAGTGAAAAGAAACTGGACGTACTCTTCTTCACCTATGAGAATTTTTTCGAAAACGAGATTGCCGCGGAGCGATGGCAGAACAATCGGGTGAATCAGCCCATGCGAAAAAGAGAATATCCGAAGGAACCCATCTGCGGTCGGGAAATGCTTCTTTTATTCAAAACACAGCTGGAATACCGAGTAAATGTATTTCTGCAGATGGCTCGACACGATTTCCTTCAGAAGAATCAGTTTTCTTTTGAGCCCGAAATTATTTTCGAAGATATTCCCTATACATTCGAAGTACTCCTGCGGGCGGAACGAGTGATGGCATTGAATGAAGTGTTAGTAAAAAGAAGAATTCGGGATAATTCTCTGGAACATCGTCCGACGACGGTACATCGGTGCAAGAGCGCATTTCGAAGCCTGATTCTGGATTACAAGTTGGTGCGGCATTTCGGATATGATTTTCCGGAATGCGAACCGGCGGTAAGTCAGGAATTGGCGTTTCGACACGAATTTGTGAAAAATACCTATCTGGAATTAGATGAGGAGAATCAAGAGACATTCCTTCGACAGTGCAGCCCGGAGGAGCGGATTTTCTTTGAGGCAGCGATTCTTCCTCGTATACAGAAAGAACAGAAAGATCGGGCAACGATTGATCGGTTGAAGGACAAACACAGAGAAAAAGCGGAGAAGTATAAGGCGAAGATTGCAGACCAAAAGGAAACGATTCGGATACTGAAAAAAGAAAAGAAGGATTTGCAGCAGGAGAAAAAGCGCCTTCAAGGAGAGATAAAAAGAATTCGAAAATCCCGAGCTTTTCGATTGGGCCGATGGATATTGAGACCCTTTTCATACATAAAACGACATATGAAAGGTAAGCGATAAAAGTTAAATTTTGATGAGTGTATTTTTGGGATTAGGGGAGTGATTTCAATGAAAGGATTACTTGTTTGTTTTGTTTAATCTTGAGTTTTGTTTGCGTGCCGATTGGCAGTCAAAACAGCTATGGTGCAACGAAAACTAAAGCACAAAGTAAATATGTTTCCAATAAAGTTTGAAAAAATGGAAAAAAAGGATGGCATTCCCGTGCCGGAAGAAAGTATTACTGTGTGAAAAAAGGCAAGCTGGCAAAGGGCTGGAAAAGGATAGAAAAAAACAAGTATTATTTTGATAAAAAAATGGGTTCATGCTGCGATTTCGTCAAACGATTCGCGGTAAAAAGTACTATTTTAATTCAAAGGGCGCAATGAAGACCGGTCTGGTTAAGTTTAAGGCTGGGAACTGGTGGTATGACAAGAATGGGAAACAGATCACCGGATGGAAAACGGTTTCGATAAACGGGAAAAAAGAAAAACACTGTTTCGATCCGAAGACGGGCATCATGATTCCGGGATGACCAGTGGGTCGCGTCCGTGGAGGATTTCAAGGAACAGACGCAATATTTATACGAACACGATTATAAGACGCTGTCCATGGATGAGTATTATGATTGGTATAAGGGAAAACGTACGCTAAAGAAAATGAGTATTGTATTGACCATTGATGATGGGGATTACGAATTATATTATTTGGTAGCTCCGGTTTTGAAGAGATACGGATTTGCCGTGGTCGGTATATCGGGTGAAGATCAACGGGCAGATGAAAATGGACGTCTTTAAAAAGAAGGTAGAAAGTCAGTAGCTTCAGGAAATAAAAAGATATGAGTTTGGAGCACGCGGAACTTTCGGATTGACAAATGAGACATTTTATTCATATAGTTGAAATGAGTGACTTTATGCGTTATAATAGCGTGGTTTATGTTAACGTTTTTTTTAAAAGGTGGGTGCATGAATAAGTTTTTTTCGAATATAAAAAAGTATCACAAATATGCAATTCGAAGTGCGAAGGCAGAGCTCAAGAGTGAAGTTGCGGACTCCTACTTAAACTGGTTGTGGTGGATTATCGAACCGGTATGCTTCATGCTGATTTACACGTTTATTTTTGGATATGTATTTCATAACAAGACGCCGTATTTTGCATCTTTTGTATTTATCGGACTGACTGCTTGGGATTTCTTCAACCGCATGGTGAAGGGTAGCGTAAAGCTGATTACCAGCAACCGGGATTTGGTCAAGAAGGTATACATTCCGAAGTATATTCTGTTGTTGGCAAAATCCTATACGTATCTCTTTAAAATGGGAATTTCCATGATTATCACGTTCTGCCTGATGTTCGCTCAGGGAGTGCGTTTGAGTTGGCATATCATTTTCTTTATTCCGATTATAGCGATTCTCTATATTTTGACCTTCGGAATCGGAATGATTTTGATGAATTATGGGGTTACGGTAAACGACTTAGCAAATCTCACAAACGTGCTGCTGCGAATGGTATTCTATCTTTCCGGTATTTTCTATAATATCAATGAAAGATTGGCAGGACCTTTGTGTTTTATCCTGCTTCGTGTGAACCCTATTGCGATGCTGATGAACGAACTCCGACGGACGATGCTGTACAATCAGTTGCCGAGTTTCAAGTGGCTTCTGGTATGGCTTGGCATTGCGTTGATTCTGAATGTAATCGGCATTCATTTAATTCATAAAAATGAAAACAGTTATGCGAAGGTGATCTAATGAGTGATAATGAGAAGAAAATTGCACTGTCGGTAAGAAATTTACATATCTGCTACCGCGGCCTTAAGAAAACATCCATTCGATCCAGTTGGATGCGGTTGAAAGATAAAGTTGAAATTTTCGAAGCTCTCAAAGGTGTAAGCTTTGATTTGGAAGAGGGAAAGATTCTGGGAATCATTGGCAAAAACGGAAGTGGTAAGTCCACCATGCTTCGGGCCATTGCGGGAATCTTCTCTCCGGATGAGGGAACGATTGACCTGCACGGTCGTCGGGTATCCTTGTTGTCCATCGGTGTTGGTTTTAACAAAAAACTGACCGGAAGAGAAAACGTATATCTTTCCGGAATGCTGCTGGGTTTCTCGGAAGAACAGATTGCGGAAAAGGAAAAAGAAATCATCGATTTCGCAGATATTGGCAAATTCATCGATCGTCCGGTAAAAACTTATTCTTCCGGCATGTATTCGAAACTGGCGTTTGCGATTACGGCGATTTTGGAAACGGATATCATGTTGATTGACGAAGTATTGAGTGTGGGCGACCAGCGCTTTAAGGAGAAGAGTTACAATAAGATGAAGGAACTCATCTCTGATGATACGCGTACCGTGGTAATTGTTTCTCACAGCTTAGGTACAATTGAAGAATTGTGCGATGAGGTTCTTTGGTTAAACGACGGCGAGATGATTGAACAGGGAGATCCGGCAGATGTGCTGCCGAGATACACGGAGTTCATGAAATCTAATAAGAAAAAGAAATAAGTTTAAACAGATGTTTTATAAAATACCCTTGCGGTAGTTTATTGATATTTTGGCTCCGTTATGCTAAAATCACGGAAACGAAGAAACAAATTTATCAACTTGATGAGAAAGGAAGATGTATGTTTAAAAAGAACGGAAAGAAAGCCGTAGCGTACGTAGCCTTGCTTTTAACATTGATTATGTGTCTGGGTACTTTGTTGGAAGGTGCAATTGCATTTGCAGATGTAGATACGCCAAATGCTTCAACGCAGACCGGCGAAACGGTGCAGGAGGATACGCCAAAGGCAGAAGAATCTGCTACAGATGGCGAAGAGCAGACAAAGGCTCCGGCGGAGGATGAGAATACGAATCCAAATGTTTCCGGAACTGCCGCTTCTTCAGAAGTGGTGACAGATAAACTAAAGATGACGGTTGCTCCGGTAAACAACAGCCTGTATCTGAACGTATCCGGAAAAAAGAAGGTAACCGTTCAGTGTGAACTGGATGCCGGATACAAGGCACAGACTTTTGATGTCTTTGACCAGACGAAAAATGTTGCAGTGTCGGAAGGCATTGTGATGGGAAGCAAAGCAACGGTTACAGTTGAGGACAATCACGTGTACTGTCTTAAGGCTAAGGCCACAGATGCTTCTGCAAAGGAAGTAATCCTTCGGTCTAAGGAAACGTATTCCGTCAACTTCCCGAAGAATGTAACCGACTTAAAGGCGTCCTGTGCCAAGAAGGACAATTTGATTAAAGTAACTTGGGATAAGGTGAATGGTGCAAATCGGTACTACGTTTATCGGAATACGAAGGCCACTCGCCCGAGCAAGCCGATTAAGACGGTAACCGGCAACTCCTTCTCCGAACGGAGAAAGGGTGGATCCTATTACTACTGGGTTCAGGCCGCGAATACTACGGATGCAGCTGCTTCGATGCATGTAAGGAGCGGAAAGGTTACCGCTGGAAAGTATCTGACGATTGCGGTGCGGAATTATTGGTTCACCGCAAAGGCCAAAAAACGGATTCCGATTTATAAATCCGCAAAGAGCAAAAAAGTAATCGGTTATCTTCCAAAGGGGAAGACCGTGGTAATCAAGAAGAAGAGTCCGAAGGTGGTTCCGCAGTACGGCGTGGTAAAGCGGGTATATTTTAACGACAAAAAATTAAAGAAAAAGGGTTGGGTGAATTACAGATCCATTAAATTAAAGAGCCACGTTGCCGGAAAGTCCAATGACTGGAGCAGAAGCGTAAAGGAGAACTACGTGAACAAGAAGAAGTTCAAGAGTTCAACTAATTACCTGATTTGGCTCAGCAAATACACCCAGAAGGTGTACGTGTTCAAGAGAGCCAACAAGCACAGCAAATGGGTTCTCCAGAAGACATATCGTTGTTCTACCGGTACGTTTGCGCATCCGACACCGACCAACATGAACTATATCCTGATTCGGAAGCAATACGATCGCCATCGTGTTACCAATAAGGGAATGAGATATTACTACAAGTATCTGTCCGCATTTGGAAAGAAGGGATCTTCCGGAAGAGGAAACGCATTCCATACGGTATGTTGGAGAGAAGGAACTCATAAGATGCTGAAGCCGGTAAAGGATAAGCCGAACACCAAGGGCTGTGCCAGAATGTTCACCGGTGAGGCAAAGTGGATTTATAAGCACGTTCCGACTAAGACTCGAGTAGTCAGTTATTAGTTGAATTGCATAAAGAATTTAATAATCGCATAGGACATCGTCCTATGCGATTTCGCTGTGTTCGCCTTTTCCAAAGTGTGATACAATAGACTCATTGACGTTAAAGAAAACAGAAAGAATTGGTATAATGAGAAGAAAAAAGATTGCAATCGTGGGAGCCGGTGATTTCCAGCTTCCTTTGGTTCAGGAGGCGTCAAAAGAAAACGACGTGGTGCTGATTGCACCGGTAATAGGCAAAGCATTTGAACCCTACATCAAGGAGTGCTGTCTCATCGATGTGAGAGATCAGGATGCAGCGCTGAACTTCTGCAGAGAACAGAAAATTGACGGAATCATTACGGATCAGACGGACATCTCCGTTCGCACCGTGGCTTACGTGGCGGAACAGATGGGACTGCCGGGAATCGGTTACGAGACGGGACTTCTTTTTACCGACAAGGCGAGGATGCGAGACGTGATGGAGGAAGCGGGAATTCCGTGCCTCCCGAACCGTACGGTAACTTCCGTGGAGGATGCGGTGTCCTTTTGGCGAGAATTGGAGGGAACGACGGTCATCATCAAACCGCTGGACTCCCAGGGAAGCCGGGGAATCTATTCCTGTGATTCGGAGGAGGATATCCGAAAGCATTTTGACGAGAGTGCCGGTTTTTCTTCCAACGGAGAAGTAATCGTCGAAAAGATGGCCACGGGAATGGAATTCTTCGTAGAAGGGATGGCTTTTGGCGGAACGTTCCGGAATCTGATTATCGGAGATACCCATTACTTTGATATTGAGAACGCTTACGCAGCGGAAAGCCGCCGCACACCGTCGGTACGGAATCCAGAGACAGTGCGGCGCGTGCTGGAACGAAACCGGGAAATCATCGAAGCCTTTGGGCTGAAGCAGGGACTGACGCACAGCGAATTTATCATGGACGGCGACGAAATCTACCTGCTGGAGACGGCGGCCAGAGGCGGCGGCGTGTACATCTCATCGGATTTGATTTCCCTGGAAACGGGAATCAACGTGGAGAAGTTCCTGGTAGACATTGCTTTGGGGCAGCTTCAAGAAATGCCGCAATCGAAAGCTACCGGAAAGTATTCCGGATACAAGGCTTTCTACGTGCCCTTTGGAACGGTGAAGAGCATTACAGGCCTGGAGGAAGTAAAGGCACTGCCGTATGTCCACCGCAACCAACTGGATAATTTGCATGTCGGAATGAACGTTCCGGTGGAGAAGCTGAACAAGACCAATCGGCTGGCCCTGATTGTGGAGGCGGAGTCGGAGGAGCAATGGCAGGAGAGAGTCGCACATATCCGGGATATTCTGCATGTGGAATGTGAATCGGCCGGCACAACCCGCGACCTGGTGTGGAAATAGGAGGAAAAATTAAATGCTGGATAAGTTTCAGAAAAAAATGGTAAACGTATTTCTGTTCTTTGACCTGATGAAACTGAACAGAAAGTATCCGAAGGGAGATGACTACATTCGCCTGAAGAAGATTCAGGAGAAGCGTCTTCACAAGCTCATGAAAAAGGCATATCAGATTCCATTCTATCGGGAGCGTTTCGACAGAGCCGGCGTGAAGCCGGAGGATATTCGTACTGCGGAGGATTTGGTGAAGCTGCCGCCTCTCACCAAGGATGAGCTTCGCGCTTGGATGAACGAGGAAGCGGAAAAGCCGAAATACAAGGATTGGTTCCATGACACCACCAGCGGTTCTTCCGGAAAGCCGCTGATGCTCCTGTATTCTCCAAAGGAGAAGGCGTTCATGATGGCGGACTGGTTCCGAGTAATGCGTATGGCGGGATACAACCCGTTCCTCGGAAAGACCATGAGCCGAAAGAGTGCTCACAGTACTTCCGCCGGTGCGGATACGTTCCTGCAGAAATTCGGCATCCTCCGAAGAGGTTTTCTGAATCAGTATGCACCGGAAGAGGACATGATTAAGCAGGTGAACGAATACAAACCGGATTTCCTGTACATGAACAAGACGGAATTGATGCGTCTCTGTCTGTACTGCAAGGAGAATCACAGCGATATTTGGCAGCCGAAATTCTTCTGCGCCTCCGGCGAGATGACGGATCCGGCAGCCAGAAAGCTATTCAAGGAGATTCTGGGAGATGGCATTATCGATGCGTACGGCAGCGCCGAAACCGGTTCCTGCATGCTGAAGCTTTTCGACAGCCCGGAGCACATCATTCACTACGATGCGTATGTAATCAATATTTATGACGAAAACGATCGGCTGGCCGATGCGGGTTCTGTGGTAATCACCCCGCTGTTCAAGACGGATATTCCGCTGATTAACTATAAGATTGGCGATAAGGCCATCTCCGAAGTGCGGGACGGCGTTCGTTACGTTACCAGTCTTCAGGGACGGATGAACGACTTCTTCCGCTACGACACCGGCGAGGTGACCACTTTCTTTGAAATCGCTCCGATTATCGCACATTGCGAGGACGTGGTTCAGATTCGTTTCGTGCAGGATTCCTACACTCATATCGTGGTTCAGTGCGTCCAGAGCAAGGAATCCCCGAAGACATTGGAACAGATCGAAAAAGAATTGGATGAGGCATTGAACAAAAAATTCAAACATCATATGGATATCGACTTCGAATGGTCCAACTCCATTCCGCCGGACAGCAACGGCAAACTGCGAATGATTGTATGCAAGGTGGACGAGAATGGAAAAAAATAAATTAGAACGGCTACAGCGTCCGGCAGATATCGTGTTCGGCATCTGTCTGGCGCTGACATTTGCGATGGAAACTCTGCTGGCATATCGGCAGAGTATTCTGTATAACGGAAAATATTTTTCGGATATGGCACTTCACCTGAACATTGCCCGACGCGACCAGTATACCTATCGGATGATTGGATTTCTGGTGAAATACATGGACAAGATGACTGCCAGCCCTTGGGGCATCGCCGCGGTAATCGGCTTGCTGGTGTTCTTTACGGTGGTAGGGAACTACCTTTTGATACGATTCTTCACGAAAGGAATCACCAAGACCCGGATTCCGGCAGAAGTGCTTTCCCTAGTGGCGTTGTACACCGGACCGATTTACATCCCGAAGTTCATGCCGTATTTCTATGCAAAGACCCAGAGCAAATATGCATGGCAGAACCCGACTCAGATTATGGTAACGGTCTTCTCCATCTTTGCACTGTTGGTTTTCTATAAGGTATACGAGAACTACATGGAGGGGATTTCCATGAAATCCTGGATTCTTCTGGCGGTGACTTTTTTGCTGTCCGCCTGGGCGAAACCAAGCTTTATCATGGCCTTCTTCCCGGCGGCAGCGATGGTACTGCTGGCGGATGTATTCCGTACCGTCGATATATCGGAGATAAGGGATTGCTTAATCGTATCCAAGGCGTACCGCTTCCGACAAGTAGTGATTATGGGGCTTACCATGCTTCCGTCCTGCATTTACTTCCTAATGCTGAATCAGACCCTGTTCGGAAAGGATACTCAGCAGGCCTCCGTGGAAGCGGGGAAAGAAGCCTCCAAGGTGGTCATCGATCTGGGGCGGGCCTACTTCAATCAGGATTTCTCCATTACGCTGAGCATTATTGCCGGACTGGCGTTTCCGCTGTTCGTACTTGCTTTTAACCTGAAGTCGTTAAAGAAACCGGAATACGCGGTTGGCTGGCTGACGGTGCTGTGGGGATATGCGGAACACTTTACCTTTTCGGAAAGCGGTCCGAGAGCGACTCACGGTAATTTTGCCTGGGGAAAGAAGGTTGCGGTATATCTGATGTTCGTTATCAGCATGGCAAAGTTCATCGAGAACCTGTACGATCCGGAATTCTGCAAGGGAAAGAAGAATCTGAAAATCGCCTACGGTGTCGTCGGCATCGGGCTTTTGGTTCTCCATATGGGATCCCAGCTGGTGTACCTGAACCATATCGGTCATGGCGGACGGTATATGATATAATATTCGATGGATGGTTCTATTGTAATGAGAGGGGAATGGTTTAAATGGAAGAATTAACTGAATTTGGGCAGGAGCTTTAGGAAAATACCGTGTATGTCAATCCGGAAAAGTCGACGATGGATGATTGTACGAGTATTCGTTTTACCGGAAAAAACAGCATTCTTGTCATTGAAGATGGGGTAAACATACGCGATTCTGAAATAATATTTGATGGAAATAATGCCGTAGTCTATCTCAGCAGAAATAAACATACATATCGCTTGGCTATACATGCACATTCAAATACGTGCATATATATCGGCCGGGATAATTATTTCAACGGAAGGGCTACACTGATAACATCGGAAAGACAAAATATCATTATCGGAGATGATGGCCTTTTTTCTTTCGGAATATACGTGAGAACGGCGGATCCGCACCTTCTTTACAGCTGTGATACGAAAGAACGGATTAACGAAAGCAAATCCGTGTTAATGGGGGATCACGTGTGGATCGGTCAAGGTGCGTTGATTCTAAAAGGATCCTCCATCGGTTCGGGTTCGGTAATCGGTGGTGGTGCGGTTGTTTCCGGCAAAGCCATTCCTTCGAATACCGTGGCGGCCGGAAATCCTGCCAAAGTAGTAAAGAGAAAAATATTCTTTTCTAAAGAGTGTGTTCATAATTATGGAAAAAAGAAATCCGATAGGTACAAGAGAATGGATTCGGATTGTTGGATATATGAGCCGGAGCAGAATGAATACAACCTAAAGAATGTTGATTGTCATTTGTGTCGAAGCAAGAGTGCGGAGGATAAGCTGGCGATTATACAGCGGGAACTTGTGAATAACACAGAAAAAAACCGGTTTTACATCGGCGAAAAACAGCCTTCAAAGAAGTTCAGATTTCGCTTTTGGAGGTAATGAAAGATGCAAAAGGAGGGAGTATTGAATAAGTATAAATTCTCAATTATCGTACCTGTGTATAATGCGGAGAAATTTCTGGAAGAGTGCATCGAATCCGTCTTAAACCAGTCTATCGGATTCAAAGAGAATGTTCAGTTGATTCTGGTAAACGATGGAAGCAAGGATAATTCCGGCGAAATGTGCGAAAAATACTTTCAACGGTTTCCGGAAAATATCATATACATCGACAAGGAAAACGGCGGGGTCGCCGATGCAAGAAACGCTGGAATGGAACGAATTGAAGGGGAGTATACGGCTTTTCTGGATTCTGACGATTACTATTCTCAGACCATGCTGGAAAATGTGTATCGTTTTTTTAAACAAAAAAAGGATGCCTTTGACGTATGCGTTTGCCGTCTGGAACATGTAGGGGATTTTTATGGAAAAGAACATGCCCTGAGTTGGCGTTTCGAAAATGGAAATCAAGTAATCGATCTTAAGGTGAATCCGGAATACGTTCAATCGGCAATCGGAAATTCCGTGTTTCGAAGCGAAGCAATTCATGATGTGCGATTTGACAGGAGTCTGCAAACCGCAGAAGATGCGTTGTTCAATACTTTTGTAATTCTAAAACGCCTGAAGCTCGGAATCTGTGCAGATGCAACGTACTTTTATCGTCGATTTGAACGGGGGAATTCTCTGACCGGAACTATACGAATGCAAAAAGCGTTTTATTTGGATATTCCCCAAAACTATTATTTGTATCTGATAGAATATTCAAAGAACAGATATGGCTTTGTTCCTGCGTATGTTCAGCACCTGATTCGTTACGACATACAATGGCGGAAGTACATTCCGGAAGCAATTCGTCAACTGAATGCGGAAGAACGAAATGCGTATATTCAAATGATGAAGCAGACGTTGAAGTGTATTGATGATGAGGTAATATCTACGCACGATGGATTAAACCAATACCGTCGGCTCTATCTGTTCCTGTTGAAACATGGGATTCAAATTCTCGATGAAGCAACGCTTCAGAGCGGTGTTCTGTATTATAAGGATTTGAGACTCATCAATTTCACGGCGCCGAGTGTTCTAAAGGTTACCGCTATTGAATTAGATGAGAATACCGCATACATTGAAGGACTTGTGACGGATTGCCTTCCTCGTGCAAAGAAAAAAATATTTCTCTGTTCCAATTCGGGAGAACGCATTCCGATTCATTTAGAATACGGAAAAGCGGGTTTTGTTGCAGGCTACGTTGGCGAACACGTGGCGGAGATTGGAAATTTCAAAGTTGAAATACCGATTTCTCCTTGCATTAAATGGCAGTTTACTCTAGAATTTAATCAAGATACGATTACATTGAATCCAAATTTTGACGAATCGGTGGGAGTAAGCCGAAAGCATAAGGAATCATTTTTTGTTTCGGGAAGGTATATTGTCAAGTATAGAAAAAAGAAAATCTGCTTTTATAAGAATACTTTCAAGACGAGACTGGCATCCGGATTCCGTTACAGAAAAGAGCTTCGGTCTCAATTCGCAAAAGGAAGAAAATAGTATTCGTTGTGAGTTATTTTTTATGGTTTATGAGAGAAGGTGGAAGTATGACTAATGTCAAAAGAAAAAGCTTGGTCTATGCTTTGATTCTGACACTCTGCTTGGGCGTGATTCCGTTTAACGTGACATCCTTTCAGGCAGCGGCAGAGACCAAAAGCAAGGCACCGGCAGTAACCGCAAAGACCTATTCCAAGAAGGCAGGTCGTTATACGGTAAAGGTAAAACAGGCGAAGGTGGATTACAAGACCGTGAATGTATACGTTCCGGGCGTGAAGACACTGAAGAAGGTGAAGGGGAAGAAAAAGGTCTATAAGATTAAGGCAACGGCTTATATGTACTGCGATAAGAAGGTTTCCAAGAAGAAATCCAAGACGGTAAAGCTTTCTTCGATTTCCTCAAAGAAAAAGTATTTCACTATGGCTACACCGGCAATGGGTAAATACAATTTCGTGGTTAAGTACTACAACAAGAAAGGCAAGAAGCTGAAGACTGTTACGGTGAAGAATGCCGGCGTAATCGCACAGGAATACAATATCGCAGTGCTGAATGCGACTTACGGACCGTTGCAGTTCTCCCTGTCCCTGTGGGATATCACGAAGCGTGATGATGGAAGACCGATTCCGACGACCATCGCAACGACCCGAAAGAAATCCTACAATTGGTCCAAGATGCCGCCGAACGTACAGCAGAATCCGAAGATGAAGAATCCGATGTCCACCAGCAATGTGGCTTCCATGACGAACTACATGCGGAAGTACGTGCAGGATTTGAGATCGTTGAATAAGAATTCCAAGTTCCACATCTATTTGACGGATACCTATGTTAAGGGTGTTTTGGAATTGGCTTGCAGGACGAAGCTGCCGGAGAACCGCTACGATGTAACGTTCCTGTCGGACGGAAGTTCCAGCTATGTATTCTTCAACCAGCTGTATGGCGGTGAGAATGCTAAGAGCGTATACGATACCACCGAGGCAGAGTGGAAGCTTCTCAAGAGTGCTTGGAAGAAGGGTCATTACGTAGACCCGAGAGATGTGAAGTATGCGGCAAATCACGAGTCCTACAGCCTCAGAAAGTACACCTATGCGGCGGTAGCATCTGCGAATAATGTGAAGTGGTGGGTCGGCCGTAAGGACGGTACCTTTGAATCCCAGGATGCGGAATTCCTGGCTCAGGCAAAGGCCCGCATGGAACAGTACAACATGAATGACAAGCTGAATAAGCTGAAGGCGGAGAAGCACGATAAGGCGTTTAAGGCATGGTATCATTTCAGCGACAGCATGTTTGCGGATGCGACGAAGAATCACAAGAAGGTCATGGTTCTCATGGGCGGACGTGTAACATCCGAAAAGGATTTTGCAGAGTTTACCGCCTTTGTTAAGAAGTACTACGGCTCTGGATACGAATACTACTATAAGGGTCACCCGGCAACTCCAACCGTGAAGTATCCGGAAAAACAGAAACAGCTGAAGGACGCAAACGTACACGACGTGGATTCCACCATTCCGGCAGAACTGATTCTGTTCTTCTATCCGGACGTGTATGTATCCGGTATGTCCAACAGTACCCTGAACACCAGCTACAAAGATGGCAGAACCTGTGCATACCTGGGTGCCAGAAAGGACTGGGCGCTTGACAAGGATGACAAGGGAAATATGCATGTCATCGATGGAAACAAGTTCCAGATTTTCTTTACGCAGCTGACGGATGCCGAGAAGGCAGCCGGAAAGTACGGAGAGCTGGGTATTCCGGCAGGGCACAAGTGCTATCTGGTGGAGTTCAACAAGAATCCAAAGTACGATTACGCTCTCTATGATTACGATACCAACAAGATTCTGTATCATGAAATCAAGAAGGCCGGGGAAGAGACGAAATCTGCGGGTGCAGAAAAACAGGGAGCTGAGAACAATACCGAAGCGGCTGCTCCGGAAAATGAGAAAACCGCTGCAGATTCTGCAGAATAGGGTGAACCTATCGAAAAACTGAATAGTTGAATTAGAAGGCGTTGTCTTGACAACGCCTTTTAATATGCTAAAATAAATTTATCGGTTAAGTTAACAAATAATTTTATTTTGGCGCTCTTTATACATATTCAGAAAGGACAGAAACCAAATGGAAGAAAAAACATGTGGGGGAGAACCCCGGGGAATGCAGACCGGGGTGCGGCAGCTCCTGCGGTGGTTTGGCATTGCCCTGATCGTTATCAGCATGCTGGGACCGGCGTTTGCACCGGTGAGCTACGGCGCAGAAGATTCGCAGGTAAAGACGGTAAAGATTACCACAAAGCCGGCTTCCGGACAGATTAATCGTCGGACGGGCGCTGTGGTGCGGAAAAGTGCCTCTTCTCGTTCCAAGAAGGTGGCCCGACTTCCGAACAACAAGAAGATTACCATGGGACACATGACATTCACCACTACCAAGAACTATTCCAGAAAGCAGCGGTGGTTCTACATTAAATGCGGCAGTGTGAAGGGATATGTACCGGTGAATCAGGTAGATCACGTGCGGTATCAGTATCGGAAGGTAAAAGCGAAGCGAAACCTGACATACCGTTACGGAGCCGGCTACAAGATGCGGAAGAAGGGAACCTTGAAGAAGGGAACCACACTCTCCTTGTGTCTGGAAACCAAGGCGAAGGGGTCCAAGACCCTGTGGTATCGTTTCCGTTACGGCAAGAAATTCTACTTCGTCAGCTCCAAGGATTTGAATCTGACGGAGACCGTGCGAATCGAGCCGGATCGTGACAACGGCAGCAGCCCGGCAAAACCCTCCGACAACGGAAGTTCCGGAACTCAGACGGATAATAAAGGTAACGAGACAAAGCCGGATACAGAGAATATAGTCACACCGCCGAAAACCAATCCATCGGTGAATGCGACGGTGCTTCAGAGCAATAAGAAACCGATGACGGCGCAGATGCCGAAGTCCACTCTTACTGCGTGGTACAATTCGCTGCTCAAGATGGCGAATTTAATTGAGACAAACAATCTGAAGTACAATACGAGCGGCGGCGGAACGACTTACAAAAAAGGTCTGGCGGCCAAGAAGGTGAATTGCGCTACCTATATTTCCTGGTCCTTGCAGGATGCGGGTTTTGAGCCTTCCGGATTCTGTTTTTACCTGGGATACGGAAAGATTTACGACCAGAAGATTCCGAAGAATTATTTCATCAAGTCGCCGAATTACCTGGTGCAGACCAATCTGAACATGTCCTTGGCGGATTGCGTGAAGAAGGGATACTTAAAGCCGGGGGATATCGTGGGCTGGCAGAACGGATACCACACCATGGTGTACAAGCATACGAAAAACGGAAAGTACTATTTCTTCTCCGTGGGACCGACGAGTGTGGCTAATAAGGTGGTTCACGAGAACACGTACAAGGCGAGCTATCGCATCGGGGTAATCATTCGGCGGATTGCCTAATTTGGAATGAGCAGAATGGAGATGAATCTCCCACGAACAACAGAAGAGGGACGACACGGCGTGTTGTCCCTCTTTTCGCATCTTACTCTCTGGAATAGGTCACCTTGCAGCTGATTCCGCTGAGACGCCCGATTCGGCCGGACAGGGTGCTGATGATCTGCTGGGGTGCATCCAGGACGATGCTGATGATATTGATTCCCCTTTCCCGGTAGGGAAGTCCCATTCGTCCGATGATATAGGGACTGTTTTCGTGCAGCAGCGCGTTTACCGGTTCGACAGAATCCATGTCGGAAATGATGATGCCGAGAATGGCTACCCGTGTGTTTTCCATTGTTCCTTCCTCCTGTTGAATCTTCTTGAATTGTATCACAAAGGGTTTCTTTTTTCTGTGCAAATTGAACAAATTTCTCGATTTTTCTCGAACGATGTGTACTGAAGGGGAATTTTTTTTCTGCCATAATGGAGTCAGAAGCAATGCTGATTATTTAGGAGGTATGAAATGAAAAGAAAAAAGGAAAAAATGAGCAAGAAGCAGTTTGCGGAGACGATGGCGCAGGAACTGAACCGGTATTTCGAGGAGAATCTGACGATGGAAGTGCACGCTGCCATTCGGGAATTCGTGAAGACCAACGATTACACCCACTACGCCATCGTGCTGGAACGGCCGGGCGTGTATGCCCTTCCGGCGCTGAACGTGGATATTTTTTATGAAGAGTACAAGCATGGAGACAGCATCGAATCGATATCCAGATCCCTTGCCTGGAATGCGATGGGGGCGATTATGATGCCGCCGCCGGTGAACGGCATGGACGGGATCCCAAAGAAGGATTTTGGAGTGAAGTTGTCCGCACGGGTGGTGAGCAAGCAACGAAATGAGAAATATCTGGAGGATGTGCCGTGCCGGGATGTGGTGCCGGGCATTACCATGTTCGCCAGCGTGGAGATTATTGTGGAAGACATGGATTCCTGGCAGTGCCGGATTACCAACCCGATGATGAAGGAGATGGAGTATCAGCCGGACGAATTGATTGACGAAGCGCTGATGCTGTCCGAAGAATACTATCCGCCGATGCTGATGACCTTCTCCGATGGCAATGCGGAAGGGGAGAATTTGCTGGAAAAAGAAGGTTACGCGATGAACGACGATTCCATGTACATCCTCACCACCAATCGATTTCAGTTGGGTGCGGTGGCATTGTTCTATCCCGGCGTTGCGGAAAAAATTGCCGAGATGGCCGGGGGCAATTTCTACGCAATTCCAAGCTCCGTGCATGAATTCATTATTCTACCGGAAAGCGATAAGTATTCCGAAGAGGAACTGCAGGCGATGCTGGAGAGCGGAAACCGGGAGGTGGTCTCCGAAGACGACATCCTGGCGGATACCATTTACGTCTACGACCGGCACCTGGGATTGCTCCTTTCTTGCTCTGAGTACAGCGGCATGTGCGGCACGGAATTCTGTGAGACCATGTGGTGTTAAGCGGGAAAAGGCGGTGAAAGAACGATGGAATCTGTGATAAAAATATGCCGAAATCTGTGGTAAACTTAACGCTTTGAATACTGTCCGGGGTGTGCTAGAATAAAGGCACAGAGAACTTACTGACCGTAAGGAACACCAAGCGGGAAGAAGTGCCGGATACAGTATATAAAGGGCTCGTGGAGACCCGTATCGGATGGACTTCTTCTCGGAGGAAGTCCATTTTTTATGTAGTTTGGAGCAGAGGTATGATTAAAATTGCAATATACGGAAAAGGCGGAATCGGTAAATCCACAGTAACGGCCAATCTGGCGGCGGCATTTGCCATGCGGGGCAAGAAGGTCCTGCAGATTGGCTGCGATCCGAAAGCGGATTCCACCATCAACCTGCTGGGGGGAGAACCCCTGGAACCGGTGATGAACTTTCTTCGGGATCACGACCGTGAGCCGGAAATCGACGATATCGTGCGCACCGGATTCGGCGGCGTGCAGTGCATCGAGACCGGCGGTCCGACGCCGGGCATCGGCTGTGCGGGACGGGGGATTATCGCTACCTTTAACCTGATCGACGACCTTCGAATTTTCCGGAAGTTTCAGCCGGACATCGTGCTGTACGACGTGCTGGGCGATGTGGTGTGCGGCGGTTTTGCGGTGCCGATTCGAGAGGGATATGCGGAAGATATTCTCATCGTCACTTCCGGCGAGAAAATGGCCCTCTACGCAGCGAACAACATTCGCACGGCTGTGGATAATTTTGCGGATCGGGGATATGCTTCGGTAAAAGGAATCGTATTCAACCATCGAAATGTTCCGAGAGAAGAGGAAAAGGTGGGAGAATTCGCTCGGAATGCGGGGATTCCTATTGTAGGGGATATTCCGAGATCCGATGAAATCATCGAATGCGAAGAAGAGGGAATGACGGTGGTTCAGGGACTTCCGGATTCCGAGATTAGCGGAAAATTCTTTGAACTGGCGGACTTCCTGTTGAAGGAACACGAAAAAGAACAGAAAGATGCGCAGGTGCAATAATGAAAAATGCCTACTATATCACAATAGAAGAACTTCTGAAATCAGCGGAACTTCGGATTCCCGGGGAACTACTGTCCGGAGAGCATTTGATATACAGCTCACCGGCCACCTTGTCCTACAACTCTCCGGGCGCCCAGGGATTCGGAGTGAAGCGGGCCGGCTTGGTGATTCCGGAGTCCATCATGCTTCTGATTGCGCCGGCCTGCTGCGGACGAAATACCACGATTCTGGCGGACGAAGGCGGATACAGCCATCGGATGTTTTTTCTCCAGATGGATGAATCGGACATCGTCACCGGAAGACATCTGTCGGAGATTCCCGAAGCCATTGAAGAAATTCTGGAAGTGTGCGAGACGAAGCCGAAGGTGGTAGTGCTGTGCATCACCTGCGTGGACGCCCTGCTGGGAACGGATTTGGAGAGAGTCTGTCGAAAGGCAGAGGAGGCGCTGAACGGTGAAGTGCGCGTGGTGCCGACCTATATGTATGCGTTGACGCGAGAGGGAAAGAATCCGCCGATGGTGGCGGTGCGGGAAAGCATCTATTCCCTTCTGGAGAAGGAAGAACGGAAGATGAATCAGGTGAACCTGCTGGGATTCTTCACCCACCTTGCGGATGACTGCGAGCTGTACGATTTGTTGGGGCAGATTGGGCTGGACCGAGTGCTGGAAGTGGGTCGATGTGAGACCCTGGAGGAATACCGGGAACTGGGTGCGTCCAACTTTAACTTGATTCTCAATCCGGAATCCCGGAAGGCGGCTTTCGCACTGGAAGAACGGCTGGGAATGCCGTACGCGGAGTTGACTCGGCTCTACCAGATTGACCGAATTCGCCGCCAGTACGAGCTGTTCGCCGCCGCTTTGGGGACGGAATTCCGGCTGGAGGAATACCACCGGGAAGCGGAGCAGGCGGTGCAGGAACTGCAGGAAGTCTGCAAAGGAAAATCCTTTGTGGTGGGCCAGGTGGTAAACGGCAATCCGCTGGAGATGGCACTGGCACTTCTGAAAATGGGATTTGAAGTAAAATCCGTCTTCGCGGCGATTACGGAAGAGGATTATCCATATATTCGGGAAATCGGGGAATACAATCCGGATCTTCGAATATATTCCACCCTTTCCCCAACCATGATGAATTACGATGGGGATCAGGACGTGGACATCTCCATCGGTACGGATGCGGCATTCTACTATCCGAAATCCGTGAACGTGAAATGGAACGATGAGATTCAGCCTTTCGGTTACCGCGGACTGAAAAATTTCGCCAATGAGGTGGCGGAAACCTGGAAGCGGGCAGCGGCAGACGACGCTAAGATGAACGAGACGAAGGAATAGGAGGATCCGGAAATGAAAGGACTTCGTAAATATATTTCACCTTTTTCCCCGGATCAGTCCGGAGCGGCCTCGGTGCTGTTCGGGTACGGCGGGATGCTGATTATCATGGATGCCGGCGGCTGCGTGGGCAACGTGTGCGGATATGACGAACCCCGGTGGGGCGGTGCCAAGAGCGCCATTTTCAGTGCGGGCCTTCGAGATCTGGATGCGATTCTTGGACGGGATGAGCTGCTGATTCGAAAGATTCGACAGGCCTTACAGGATATGGATGCCACCTTTATCGGACTCATCGGAACGCCGGTTCCGGCCACCATCGCTACGGATTATCGGGCGCTGAAGCGGCTTCTGGAGAAGGATACGGGAATTCCGGTTCTTCCGGTGGAGACCAACGGCATCGAGCTGTACGATAAGGGTCAGGAGAAGGCCTACCAATGGCTCTTCCGGGAGTTTTTGGACGAGTCGGTGACCGAGAAAGAGAATCGCGTGGGCATTCTGGGGGCAACCCCGTTAGACACCACCGCGGTGGACAGCGGAGCGGAATTCCGCCGGTTGGTTCCGGGCGGCGTGGTGTACGGAATGGGCGACACCTTGGAGGATGTGCGAAAAACGCTTTCTGCCGAGAGAAATCTGGTGGTATCTCCTTCCGGTTTGAAGATCGCCCGAATGCTAAAAAGAGAATACGGCATGCCATACGAAACCGGCTATCCGGTGGAGGCGGAAAGCCGAAGGGAATTCACGGAACGAATCCTTCCGGAGCTGGGTTCCCATATACTGATCGTGCATCAACAGATTTTCGCCAATGAAATCCGGAAATGGATTCGGGAACGGAAGCCGGATGCGAAGGTTACCGTGGCCGGTTGGTTCCGGATGGACGGAACCCTAAAGGAAGAGGGAGACCGGCATCTGGACGAAGAATCCGATTTGCTGAAGCTGGTGCGAGATGGCGCTGTCGATACGGTTCTGGGAGATCCCCTTCTGAAGCGGGCCCTTCCGGGATGGCAGGGAACCTATCTGGATCTTCCCCATTATCCGGTGTCCGGAGAACTCCATTCCGTGGAAACCTCCCGAGATTATTGGAAGAAAGCGGGGCATAGAAGATGACAAAGGAAGCGGAAAACCGGATGCGAATCCGCATCTACGGAATCGTCCAAGGTGTGGGATTTCGTCCTTTTATCCGAAAATTAGCCCTTCGGTTCCGGATTACCGGAACCGTCTGCAACCGGGGAAGCTACGTGGAAATCTACGCGAGAGGAGAGCGGCTTTCGGAATTCCTGGAGGCAATTCCGAAGGAAGCGCCGGCTCGGTCTGCGATTCTAAAGATCAAAACGACGGTGCCGGAAGAGTCGGATTATCCGCCGGGATCGGAAGATTTTGAGATTATCGAAAGTGCGAAGGAAGAGGGAATGGTGTTCGTTTCACCGGACATCGCCACTTGTCCGGACTGCGAACGGGAGCTTTTCGACCCGACAAATCGGCGGTACCTACATCCTTTTATCAACTGCACGGCCTGCGGACCGCGGCTGACGATTCTGGATTCCATGCCCTACGACCGGGTTCGCACCAGTATGGGGGAATTCCCCATGTGCGAGGACTGTAACCGGGAGTATACGGATATTCGGTCCCGGAGATATCACGCTCAGCCAATCTGCTGCAACGACTGCGGACCGGAACTGTACCTGCTGAAAGGACCGGAAACGGGGAAGGATGCCCTGATTCAGGTGCGGAACCTTATCCGCCGGGGCGGCATCGTGGCCATTAAGGGCATCGGTGGCTTTCACCTCTGCTGCGACGGAAGCAATGACGAGGCGGTGGGGCGGCTTCGGAGGCTGAAGAATCGGCCGTTCAAGCCTTTTGCGGTGATGATGCGGGATATGGAGACGGTGCGCCGGGAGTGCGAGGTGCCGGAGGGTGCCGAAGAACTGATGACGGGACCGCAGAAACCCATCCTGCTTCTGGCGAAAAAGAAAACTCACGAGGCGGGCGCTTCCGTTCTGAGCGAGGCGCTGGCACCGGGAAATCCAAATATCGGGGTGATGCTTCCGTACACGCCGGTGCACATGCTTCTGTTCCGGTATCCGGAGGAGGAAAACTCGCAGGAGCCGGCGATGCCGGAGGTGCTGGTGATGACCAGCGGAAATCCTTCCGGCGCACCGATTTGCATGACGGATGCGGAAGCGGAGAAATATCTGGCGCCCATGTGCGATGAAATTCTGTCCAATCCCAGGAAAATTCGGATTCGTGCGGATGACTCGGTAATGTCTTTTTACCGGAATAAACCCTATATGATTCGCCGGTCCAGAGGTTATGCGCCCCTGCCGACGGTACTGCCGCAGGAATATCACCATTCGGTGCTGGGCATCGGCGGGGAGCTGAAGAATACCTTCGGGCTTCTGCGGGGGGATATGAACTACATGTCCCCGTACATCGGCGATATGGCGGACGTGCGCAGCGTGGAGGCTTTGGAGCTGGCGGAAGAGCGGCTGGAACGGCTGCTGGAAATTACGCCGGAGGCAGTGGTGTGCGACCTACACCCGAAATACAACACGGGCGAGGTGGCCCGGAAGCTGGCGGAGGAAAAGGGCATTCCCTGCATGGAGGTGCAGCATCACTACGCTCACGTGCTTTCCTGCATGGCGGAGAACGAATGGGATTCGCCGGTGATCGGCGTCTCCTTTGACGGCACCGGGTTCGGAACGGACGGCACCATCTGGGGCGGCGAGTTCCTGCTCTCGGATTACGACGGCTTCCGTCGAAAGGGAAGCATTCAACCCTTCCTGCATGCCGGCGGGGACCTGGCATCGAAGGAAGGCTGGCGCATTGCGGCGGCGATGCTGGAACCGGATGCGGCGGAGCAGCTGAATCTGGGAAGCCCGAAGGAGCGGGCGGCGATTCGGTTCATGCTGGGCAATCGGGTGAATGTGGTGGAATCCACCAGTGCCGGCCGGCTGTTCGACGGAGTCAGTGCCATCCTGGGATGCAAGGAGCGGAATTCCTTTGAAGGGGAGATGTCCATGCAGCTGCAGTTCGCGGCGGAACAGGCAGAGGTGCCGGAGATCTATGACGGACCGCTGATTTCGGAAAAAGAAGATTTCTTTTATCTGGAGACGAGTAGCCTGGTGCGGGAGATTGCCCGGAGAAGGCTGTCCGGGAAGGATGCGGGCGCGCTGGCTCGTATGTTCCACGAGGTGCTTTCTCGGATGGTTCTGGAAGGTTGCCGGCGCATTCGCCGAGAGAACGGCATTTCAACCGCAGCCCTCACCGGCGGGGTATTTCAGAACACCCTGCTGCTGGAGCTGTGCCGAAATAAATTAGAACATGACGGTTTTCGGGTGCTGACCCATTCCCTGGTTCCGTCCAACGACGGCGGAATTGCTTTGGGACAGGCGGTGTACGGTGCGCGAAAGCTGGAAAAGGAGGATTCGAGATGTGTGTAGGAATTAAAGCAAGGGTTTCCGATGTGGAGAACGGAATGGCCGTCATCGACAATTCGGGTGTTCGGAGAAAAATTTCCTCGGAGCTGATTGAAGATCTGGCGCCGGGAGATTACGTAATGGTTCATGCAGGAATCGCTATCGCCCGCGTTACGGGAGATGACAGCGAGGAAGCATCGGAAGTGATGGAGGCGTTATAATGACTTTAAGCAAGGGGGCAGCGGAGGCTGCCGAGATTGTACGGAATTACGACGGCCCGAAAATCCGGGTGATGGAGGTCTGCGGAACCCATACCCACGAGATTTTTCGCTTGGGGATTCGGCAGATGCTTCCGGAATCCATCGAGCTGATTTCCGGCCCGGGATGTCCGGTATGCGTCACCCCGGTGGGCTACATCGACGAAGCGGTGATGCTGGCCCTGGAGAAAGGGGTAAAAATATTTACGTTCGGCGACCTCATCCGGGTTCCCGGAACGAAGAAGAGTCTGGCAGATGCCCGCAGCGAAGGGGCGGAGGTGCAAATTGTCTACTCCCCGATGGATGCTTTGGATTATGCCAAGGCGCATCCGGAAGAAGAGGTGTGCTTCCTTTCCGTGGGGTTTGAAACCACCACGCCGGGCAGTGTAATCGCCCTTCGGAACGCAATTTCCGAGAAGGTGGAGAACTTCTCCCTGCTGACGGCGAATAAAATCATGGAGCCGGCATACCTGGCCCTGAAGGGAAGCGCCGATGCCTTCCTCTATCCGGGTCACGTGAGCACTATGACGGGCATGGAGGTGTACCGAAAAATTGCGAAAGAATGGCAGATTTCCGGCGTGGTAACCGGCTTCACCACCTCCGAAATCGTCACCGCTCTGGCGACGGTGGTTCGCCGAGTGGAAGAGGTTCGCGCCGGCGAGCGGGAATCTTTTGCGGAAAATTGCTATCCGTCGGTGGTGACGGAAGAGGGCAGTCCGGCGGCACGAAAGCTGGTGGACAAATACATGGAACCATGCGACACGGAATGGCGAGGACTTGGAATTATTCCGGGCTCCGGCATGAAGCTGCGGTATGAATTCTCGAAATACGATGCCCGGGTGCGCTTCCAATTGCCGAAGGTTCAGGGCAAAGCCAGTCCGGCCTGTCGCTGCGGTGAAGTTCTGCGAGGCCTGATTCGCCCGATGGACTGCAAAATCTACGGAAACACCTGCACGCCGGAGCATCCGGTGGGCGCCTGCATGGTGTCCAGCGAGGGCGCTTGCTCCGCATACTACAAATACGGTGATACACTGAAACTGAAATAAGATACCGAGGTGGAATACAATGAATGACAAAATCACACTTGCGCACGGTGCCGGCGGAAAACAGACATCGGAACTTATTGGCGGATTGTTCAAGAAATACTTCGACAATCCGAATTTGACCGCGGACGATGCGGCGGTGCTGACGCCTCCGGCAAGAAGAATGGCCATGTCCACCGACGGATTCATCGTCTCTCCGGCCTTTTTCCCCGGCGGAAATATCGGAAAGCTGAGCATCTGCGGAACCGTGAACGACTTGGCCTGCATGGGTGCGAAGCCGCTGTATATTTCCTGCGCCTGTGTCATTGAGGAAGGATTCCCGATGGATACCCTGGAAGAAATCGTGAAGAGCATGGCGGAGACCGCTGCGAAAGTCGGTGTTCAGATTGTCTCCGGAGACACGAAGGTTGCCGGTAAGGGACAGGTGGATGGAATCTTCATTACCACTACCGGTGTGGGCGAAATCATGCCGAAGGCAGAACTGTCCGGTGCGTATGCCCGTCCGGGAGATGCCATCCTCGTTACCGGCGATGTGGGACGACACGGATGCACGATTCTGCTGGAGCGGGACCGCTACGGAATGGAAGCCGAGGTGACCAGTGACTGCGCACCGCTGTGGCATCCGGTGCGGGATTTGATTCAGGAAATTCCGGAAGTGCACGTAATCCGGGATGCTACCCGGGGCGGTGTGGGCACGGTGCTCTATGAAATTGCGGACGAAAGCAAGGTGGGCATCCGACTGGATGCGGAATCCGTGCCGGTATGCGATGAAGTCCGGGGTGTGACCGGTATGCTGGGCCTAGAACCGCTGTACCTGGCCTGCGAAGGACGCCTGGTCATTTTCGTTCCGAAGGAAAAGGCTGAGGATGCGGTTCGCATTCTGCGGGAAGCAAGCCCGGATACGACTGGTGCGGCCATCATCGGCGAGGTGACGGATCATATGACCGGTCACGTGGTGATGGCAACGGAGCTGGGAACGGAAACGCTGCTGCCGCCGCCGAGCGGTGAACTCCTTCCGAGAATCTGCTAGAAACGGCGGACGCCCGGAATCAAAAAAACAATTCTTTACACCGGAATGGGAAAAGAGTACAATAAGCGAGATGGACGGTATTCATAGGAAGCTGTACCTTTTCAAAAACTGTGTAAAGAATAACAGGCGAGTACATTTGCATATGTGAAAGAGGAATCGGTCTATCCGAAGGAAGACAAGGTTTTCGATTTTTGCGGCGCAGGGTATTCGGGTACATTTATGATGAATACAATCCATCCGTGCTTTTCGGAATCCGACGCATTGTCGGACGTCCCGGGAGGTGCGGATGCTTTTTTTATGAGAAAAGGAGAAGTCTGGAAAAGGAGGATATTTTTTGTAATGAAGACTACCGTATTGACTTTTCGGAAGATGAAGCGACAGGGTGAGAAAATTTCCATGCTGACCTGCTACGATTACACCACCGCCCGGCTGATGGACGGAACGGTGGACGGAATTCTGGTGGGGGATTCGTACGGAAATACCATGCTGGGATACGATTCCACGCTGCCGGTGACCATGGATCACCTGATTGCGGCGACGCAGGGCGTAGTGCGGGGATGCAAGGAGAGCCTGGTGGTGTTCGATATGCCGTTCATGTCGTATCAGGTTTCGGTGGAGCAGGCGCTGGAGAACGCCGGCCGGGCGCTCAAGGAGACCGGATGCCAGGCGGTGAAGTTGGAAGGCGGCGCGTCGGTGTGCCCGCAGATTGCGGCGCTGAGCCATGCGGGAATTCCGGTGGTGGCGCATATCGGGCTGACCCCGCAGTCGGTAAATGCTCTCGGCGGAAACCGGGTGCAGGGAAAGACCGGGGAAGAGGCGGAGCGATTGATTGAGGATGCCCGTAAAGTAGAAGAAGCCGGGGCTTTTGCCGTGGTGCTGGAGTGCATTCCGGCGCCGGTAGCGGAGCGAATCAGCCGGGAAGTGAACATTCCAACCATCGGAATCGGTGCCGGTGCGGGCTGTGACGGCCAGATTCTGGTGTATCAGGATATGCTGGGCATGAACGAGGATTTCAAGCCGAAATTCGTAAAAAGATATGCGGCGCTGGCGGAAGAGATGCGCAGTGCGTTCCGGGAGTACACGGCGGACGTGAAAGGCGGACGTTTTCCGGAGGCGAGTCATCAGTTTGAGATGAGCAGCGAGGAAGAGCTGAAGAAATTATATTAGCAGAAATTAAAGAAGAAAAAAGAAGAAAAGAGGCAAAAAATGATTCAGGTAATTAATACAATCGATGAACTGAGAAAGCAGATTAAGGAATGGAAGAAGGCGGGGCTCACCGTGGGCCTGTGCCCGACCATGGGTTACCTGCATGAGGGTCATGCGTCCCTGATGGATGCGGCGAGAGCCGGAAATGACAAGGTGGTGGCTTCGGTGTTCGTGAATCCGATTCAGTTCGGTCCGAACGAGGATCTGGCCACCTATCCGAGAGACTTTGAACACGACTGCCAGCTTCTGGAAGCACACGGCGTGGACCTGGTATTCCATCCGGAACCTTCGGAAATGTACGCCCCGGATTTCACCACCTTTGTGGATATGAATGAGCTTTCGGAAACCCTGTGCGGCAAAACCCGCCCGATTCACTTCCGGGGCGTGTGCACCGTTATTGCTAAACTTCTGAACACGGTAACGCCGGACCGAATCTATTTCGGACAGAAGGATGCCCAGCAGCTGGCCATCATCCGCCGGATGGTTCGGGATCTGAATTTTGACGTGGAAGTAATCGGTTGTCCAATTGTTCGGGAGCAGGACGGACTGGCAAAGAGCTCTCGGAACACCTACCTCAGCCCGGAGGAACGAAAAGCGGCGCTGGTACTGTCCCGTTCCGTTCGAAAGGGTCAGGATCTGGTGGCCTCCGGTGTACGGAATTCCGCAGAACTGCTGGCTTCCATGAAGGAACGCCTGGCGGAGGAATCGCTGGCGAATGTGGAATACGTTGAGGTGGTTGACGGCGAAAGCATGCAGCCGGTGGAAACCTTCAAAGATGGAGATCTGGTGGCTATGGCCGTTCGCATCGGCACCACCCGCCTGATTGACAACTTTACCGTGGGCGACCCGGCAATTTCTTTTGATGCATAGGTAGGACGCAGGGAATCGGCCGGCCCGAGCATTTGTGGATGACGGTTCCGGATAAAGAGAATTATAGGGAAGCAGTGTGCGATGTTGACAGAAACGTTGCACACTGCTTTTTTCGATCCAGCACCAAAAGAACGGACACAGAAAATGCCGGCCGGCCCGATCGCCGGCGAAACCGCGCTTTTCGGCCGGAAGTTGTGTGAAGAATTTGCTCCCCGAAACGAAGGAATAAGGCTTAGCGAGGAACGGGGAGCAAACCGGCCTCGGACCCGGGCCGCCATTTCCGAATCTTGCGGTTCGTGGTTCGCGCCTGGGAACCGAAATCAAAGGCTTAGCGGGGAATCGAGCGCGAACCGTGCCGGCACCCGGTCCTCCCATCTCGGAATTTCCGGTCCGTGGTTCGCGCCCGGAAACCGAAATCAAAGGCTTAGCGGGGAGTCGAGCGCGAACCATGCCGGCACCCGGTCCTCCCATCTCGGAATTTCCGGTCCGTGGTTCGCGCCCGGAAACCGAAATCAAAGGCTTAGCGGGG
>NZ_JAQXUZ010000026.1:0-18746 GCF_029224645.1 Mogibacterium kristiansenii | reverse complement strand
CTTCAGTTGGCTCTTGTCAAGCACTTTTTTCAAACTTTTTTAAAAAGTTTTCAGTGCCCACGAGCGCATCCAATGCCACAAAGGCTTGGAGCCTGCACGCTGCGCCTCCGAGAAGCGTTCGCTTTTCGGTGACGACAAGATGAGATTATACGCGCCTTATGAGCACTTGTCAACAACTTTTTAAAACTTTTTTACATAAATTCCATTTTTTGTTTATAATCCCCTATTTGGCGACGTATACGTTTTTTCTTTCCGAGATTTTCCTTCTAGGGAGGCGAATACCCGCCGCTACATACACCTCGTCATACAAAAACGCCCAGCACTTGCCGGACGTTTGCACATTTCGTATTTGTTTTTGCAGGCTACTTTTTCTCCGGATCTTTGGAGCGACGGCGTTCTGCCAGGCGCATCATGGATTCTTCCTTCTCGATGGCTTTTTTCGCCTTTGTGATTCGTTCTCTGGCCTCCTTGGTCTCTCGAATGCCTTCCTTCGCTTTCTGCATCGCCCGCTTCTCATCGCGCTTTGCATCCGCCAGGCGTTCCTTGTTTCCCGTCAACATATCCGGCGTTCGATACTCGATGGAAAGGGCAATCCGGAAGCGGCACATGCCCAGCAGGAACAGAGCGGTGCCCACCAGAGTCAGGATTTTGAAATCCAGGAGCATCATGTTGTAGAACATGTATACGCCAAACAGGGTCATCACGATGCCCAGGGCCTCCGTAAAGCGATCCAGCGGCGATTGCGTCCGGAAGTTGAAGTTCACCGACGAAACTGCTTTTAGCCCCTCCAGGGTCATCCACAGGGCGAATACCGCCGTGATTGCCACATCCTCCGTCACCTGTCCGGACAGAAATACGCAGCCCAAAATCACGGAAGTAAATCCTTCCACGTTCACTTCTTTCTTCGATTCATAGGAACTCATATTGGTCACTCTGTTCACCACCAGCTCGCAGATGCCCATCAAGAGAATCGCCATGCCAACGATAAAGGCAACTCCCACAAACGGCACGCTGGCGTTTGCGATGCAGAATGTTCCGACGCCCACTACCAGCAGGCTTACAAGCATCATCAATGATCTCATGTTTTACTTCCTTCCAACTTTTAATATTTGTAATATTACCATTTTCAACCGCCCATTTCAACCGGCTCCCGCCGCACTGCAGCATCCGCCGTGCAGCCAATGACTTTGCGCCGGCTTTGGTTTTTAGCGGATAAAATTAGTTGCGATGGGTTCTTCCGATTCCGGGAATTCGATGCCGACGGCTCTTCCCGCTTCAAAACACTTAATCATCCACGCCATGTTCCGGCCCAGGGTCCGCATGGTCTGCATTCCCTCCAGGTCGTGAAGCACTTCATCCGGATTGTTTCCGTGAACGCCGTTCCAATACTGGGAGGATACGACGGGCATTTGAGATATGGTAAAAAATTTATTCAATCGGTCGAAGGTGGCCGTTGTGCCGGAACGCCGACAGGATGCGATGGCGGCCGCCGGTTTTCCTTTTAGGTAGGCGGAATCGCACGCGTAAAATACCCGTTCCAGAAGGGACACAATCGCTCCGGAAGGTCCGCCGTAATATACCGGAGAACCCACCACCAGACCGGAGCAGTCTCGCAGCTTCTCGATTACCGTATTCACCGGATCTCCGTCCATGATGCAGCGGCCGGTCCGGCTGCAATATCCGCACGCTTTGCAGCCCGGGATGTTGACTGCGCCCACATGAAGAATCTCCGTCTGCAGCCCCGAATCCTCAATGGCATCGGACACTTCCCGCAGTGCCGTGTGAGTGCATCCGAACTGATGCGGGCTTCCGTTCAGCAATAGTACTTTATCCATCTTTTTTCTCCTCTGCTGTCCCTCACGATATAAAAGGACAAAAGGCCGGATGCATTGCACCCGGCCTTCATTTTCTCTTCTGTTCCGATTAGTTGCCGGCAACCTGGGCAGCTACTTCTGCAGCGAAGTCATCTTCCTTCTTCTCGATTCCTTCACCAACTTCGTAACGGATCATGGAAACAACTTCCATATCCTTGCCGATTTCCTTAGCCGCATTAGCAACATACTGCTGTACGGAAACATCGCCATCCTTTACGAACGGCTGGTCCAGAAGGCATACTTCCTTCAGTTCCTTCTTGATCTTTCCGGCAACGATTCTCTCTACCATTTCTGGCTTCTTTCCTTCGTTCAGAACCTGCTCGGTCAGGATTTTCTTCTCGTTCTCCAGATATTCTGGATCAACGCCGTCTTCGTTGACGAACTTCGGATTCATGGAAGCAACCTGCATTGCAACGTCCTTACCTACAGCAGCGATTTCATCTGCAGCAGCATCGGTCTTGATACCAACGATTACGCCAATTCTTCCGCCGCCGTGGGTGTAACCAACGTATACCACGCCGTCTTCCTCAACCTTTGCGAATCTTCTGATGCTCAGGTTCTCACCGATCTTAGCAACCTTTGCAGTCAGAGTTTCCTGTACGGTTCCTTCACCGAAAGGCTCTGCCATGAACTGCTCCATCGGCATATTTCCCTTTGCCAGAACTTCCTTTGCCAGGTCCTCAACGAACTCGATGAACTCTTCGTTCTTTGCAACGAAGTCGGTCTCGGAGTTCACTTCAACGATGGAAGCAGTCTTGTTTCCTTCACCGAAAGCAACTCTTACCAGACCTTCTGCAGCGATTCTGCCGGCCTTCTTCTGAGCCTTCATGATTCCCTTTTCTCTCAGGTAATCGATTGCCTTTTCAATATCACCGTCTGTTTCAACCAGTGCCTTCTTGCAGTCCATCATTCCTGCGCCGGTACGCTCACGCAGTTCTTTTACGAGTGCAGCTGTTACAGCCATGTCTTTGTCCTCCTGTTATCAATATGTAATTTGAAAAATGCGGCTCCCCCGGATAACATCTGAAGAAGCCGCCACCTTTCGGTTAATTATTCTTCGTCTGCAGCTTCCTCAGCAGCTTCTTCTACATCTGCTGTCTCTTCTGCAGCGCCTTCGTCAAAGCTCTCGCCCTGCTTAGCTTCCACGATAGCATCTGCCATTACCGATGTGATCAGCTTAACCGCTCTGATCGCGTCATCGTTTGCCGGGATGATGTAGTCTACATCGTCCGGATCGCAGTTGGTGTCTACGATACCAACAACCGGAATTCCCAGAATGCGAGCTTCCTTAACGGCAATCTTTTCCTTCTTCGGGTCAACAACGAAGATTGCACCAGGCATTCCCTTCATGTCCTTGATTCCGCCCAGGAACTTCTCCAGCTTCTCAGCTTCGTTTCTGATCTTCAGGATTTCCTTCTTCGCATACTTGTTGATAGTGCCATCCTCTTCCATCTCTCTGATTTCGTTGAGACGTTCGATTCTCTTGCTGATGGTCTTGTAGTTGGTCAGCATTCCGCCCAGCCATCTCTCGTTAACGAAGTACATACCGCAACGATTTGCTTCGTCCTTGATTGCAGCCTGAGCCTGCTTCTTCGTGCCGACGAACAGTACCGGCTTACCGGTTGCGCCAACCTCTCTCATGAAATCATACGCATCGTCGATCATCTTGATGGTCTTCTGCAGGTCGATGATGTAAATTCCATTTCTCTCTGTGAAGATGTACGGAGCCATCTTAGGGTTCCATCTTCTGGTCTGGTGTCCGAAATGAACACCGGCTTCAAGTAACTGTTTCATAGAAACTACTGACATTATAATACCTCCGGTTTCGTTTCTTCCATCGTGCGTCTTTGCCTTCAACCTTCCTTCTTTTATAAAAGAAGGCACCGCGGCATCCTCACGATGTGCAAAATATAAAATATTGCGGCATAAAGCCTGCGTGTGGAAACACGCTCATATATTATATTGTAAAGAGTTCTTGATTGCAAGTTTTTTTTCAATTATAATAGTCATGTCTTTTTTTGAGGGAACCTCCCTCAATCACTACGTTTTTTATATTTAATTTAAGGAGCTGTTTTAATGGAAAAGTATTTCAAACTTAAGGAAAACGGCACGGATGTCCGCACCGAGGTCATCGCCGGCGTTACCACCTTCCTGTCGATGGTGTACATCCTGGCGGTTAACCCGAACATCCTGTCCGCAGCCGGAATGGATTCCGCGGCTGTATTCACCGCTACCGCTGTTTCCGCGTTCTTCGGCACACTGTTCATGGCATTCTTTGCCAACTACCCGATTGCTCTGGCTTCCGGAATGGGTCTGAACGCATACTTTGCATTCTCCGTGTGCATCCCGATGGCAAAGGCGGGAATCAACGACCCATGGAAAATCGCACTTACCGCAGTACTGGTAGAAGGTATCATCTTCGTCCTGCTGTCCCTCACCAATTTCCGGGAAAAGCTGGTTAACGATGTACCGTCCAACCTGAAGTACGGTATCACCGCCGGAATCGGTCTCTTCATTACCATCGTAGGTCTCAAGGGTGCCGGCGTCGTAATCGGAAGCGAATCCACCCTGGTAGATCTGGGTTCCGTATCCACCCCGCAGTTCGTTCTGGCAATGATTGGCTTCGTCATCATCTGCGTACTGGTTCACTACAACGTTCCGGGTGCCGTGCTCTGGGGCATCCTTCTCACTTGGATTATGGGCATCATCGCTCAGCTCACCGGCTGGTATCACGTTGACCCGGCCAAAGAGGTATACTCTCTGATTCCGAGCCTCTCCGGCGCATCCTTCATCCCGAAGGCACCGACCATGTTCGCCTTTGATTTCGCATGGGTGGGCAAGAACATCGTGGAGTTCGCGGTAATCGTCTTCTCCTTCCTATTCGTTGACCTGTTCGATACCGTTGGAACCCTGATCGGCGTAGCTTCCAAGGGCGGCCTGCTGGACGAGAACGGAAACCTGCCTCGCGCGAAAGGTGCTCTGCTCTCCGATGCATTCGGTACCATCCTGGGTGCTTGCTTCGGTACTTCTACCGTAACCAGTTACGTAGAGTCCACCGCAGGTGTTGCTGCCGGCGGAAGAACCGGTCTCACCGCAGTGGTTACCGGCGTGCTGTTCCTGATTTCCCTGTTCTTCTCGCCAATCTTCCTGGCGATTCCGGGATTCGCTACCACTCCGGCGCTGGTATACGTTGGTCTTCTGATGCTGACTTCGGTTAAAAACATGGACTTCGACTCCGACATTGCCGACACGGCCGGCGGTTTCATGGCCATCATCATGATGCCGTTCACCTATTCCATCGCAAACGGAATCATGTTCGGAATGATCACTTGGGTTCTCCTCAAGGTCATCACCAAGAAGGCAAAGGACATCGCTCCGGTTATGTGGGTTGCATTCTTCCTGTTTGCACTGCGTCTGGGAACGCTGGCATACGGAATCGGCTTCCATTAAGAACCGCCCGGGTTTCCGGGATGGTTAAGCTAGATAGTGAAAATCCTGCCACTTCGGATGAAGCGGCAGGATTTTTCGTTTGTAAAGATATTTGAGATTGTGAGTAAAATCAAGCATACGCTGCTTCACTTTACACCCTATTCCTCTGCCAGCCAGATGGCGGCTTTTACCGCTTTGTGCCAGCCCTTTAGGAGAGCCGCCCGCTTCGCCTCGTCCATCTCCGGGCGGAATACGCGTTCCACCTCCTTGTTCTCGATGATGTCGTCGGTGGAATCGTAGTAACCCACCGCCAGGCCCGCCAGGTACGCCGCACCCAGGGACGTGGACTCGATGGATTTGCACCGAACGATTTCCGTGTCCGATACGTCCGCCTGGAACTGCATCAGGAAATTGTTCCGGCAGGCACCGCCGTCGACTTTAAGGGCCACGATGCGCTGTCCCAGATCCTCTGCCATGGCAGACAGCAAATCCTCGTTCTGATATGCCAGGGATTCCAACGTCGCACGGACAATCTGGTTCCGATCCGTGCCCCGGGTGATTCCGAAAATCGCACCCCGAGCATCCGGCTCCCAGTACGGAGCACCGATTCCCGTAAAGGCCGGCACCATGTACACGCCTTCGCCGGCGCCGGCTTTCAAAGCCATTCGTTCCGACTCCGGCGATTCCGACATGAACTGCATCTCATCCCGCAGCCACTGAATGGCGGCGCCGCACACGAAAGCGGAACCTTCCAAAGCGTAGCTTACTTTGCCGTCCAGCCCCCAAGCGATGGTGGTTAGCAGTCCGGAATCGCTAAACACCGGACGATCGCCGGTATTTAGAAGAAGGAAGCTGCCGGTGCCGTAGGTGCACTTCGCTTCGCCCACTTCAAAACAGGTCTCCCCGAACAGGGCCGCCTGCTGGTCTCCCGCAGAACCGGTGATGGGAATCGGACCGCCGAAGAGTTCCGAAATGGTCTCCCCGTAATGGCCGGAGCATTCCACCGGTTTCGGCAGCATACACTTCGGAATGTCCAGCAGCGCCAGGATTTCATCGTCCCAATCCAGCGTATGAATATTGAACAGCATGGTGCGGGCCGCGTTGGAATAGTCCGTCACATGCACCTCGCCGCCGGTCATTTTCCAGATCAGCCAACTCTCGATGGTTCCGAAGAGCAGTTCTCCTCGCTCCGCCCGTTCCCGAGCGCCATCCACGTGGTCCAGAATCCACTTAATCTTCGTCCCGCTGAAATAGGCATCGATAATCAGGCCGGTTTTGCGGCGAATCATCTCCTCGTGTCCCTGTTTCTTCAGTGCCTCCGCATAATCCGAGGTTCGCCGGCACTGCCACACGATGGCGTTGTAAATCGGCTTCCCGGTAACCTTGTCCCACACCACCGTGGTCTCCCGCTGGTTGGTAATTCCCAAAGCCACAATATCCCGATAATTCAGATTGTGCTTCAGCATTGCCTCCTGGGCTACCGAAATCTGCGTTGCCCAGATCTCCGTGGCATCGTGCTCCACCCAGCCCTCTTTCGGAAAATACTGGGGAAACTCCCGCTGCGCCGAACTGATGGTGTTGCCCTGCTTATCGTAAATCACGCAACGGGCACTGGTCGTCCCCTCGTCCATCGCCATGATGTATTTCTTCATCTTTCACCTCACACTTTCCCGGAACCCGACGTCACACGAACAGCGCCATGATTCCGTTGCTGATATCGATTCCCCGCTCCGTCAGTCTCAATCCCTCGTCGGTCATCTCCAGAAACCCGCCGGCCTCGTACTCCCTCGCTTCCGGCAGCGCCTCTCGAAAATATTCCCAGAAAGCCTCCTCGCTTCCCAGAATGTCCCGGTATCGAACGCCCTCTTCTCGCCGCAATCCGGTAAAAACAGCCTCCGACATATCGTCCCCTTCCGAGTTTTCGTGCACTTCCATAAAAGCAAGTTCGCCCCGGTCCAGCATTTCCGAGTAGGCCTTCAAATCCGTCTCGTTCACCATCCGCCGGTGTCCCGTATAAGAAGAAGCCCCCAGTCCCAGACCCACGTACTCCGCCATGTTCCAGTACTTGGAGTTGTGCCGAGACTCATAGCCCGGCCGAGCGAAATTGGAAATCTCGTAATGTCTGTAACCCTTCTCCCGAAGAACCTGAATCCCCCGGTGATACATCTTCCGATCCGTTTCGTCCGGCACTTCCCGAAGTTTTCCCGCTTCGAAATCTCGGAAAAAGGATGTTCCCTCCTCCAACTGCAGGCTGTAGAAGGAAATGTGTTCCGGTTCCAGAGCGGCGATGGCTTCCAGATCCTCCATGGCATCGGAGACATCGGTTCCCGGTATGGCAAAAATAAGATCCAAGTTGATGTTATGAAATCCGGCTTCCCGGGCCATTTTCACATCCCGGCGAACCTCTTCCGCCGTATGAATCCGCCCCAAATACCGGAGCCGCCGGTCATCCATGCTCTGAACTCCCATGGAAAGCCGATTGATACCGGCGTTCCCATATCCTGCCAGACTTTCTTCCGTTAAGGTTCCCGGGTTGGCTTCCAGGGTCACTTCCGCACCTTCCGTAATCCGAAAGGCTTTTCGAACTTCTTCCAGAATATGTCCGATCTGTTCCGGCGTCAGGAGGGACGGCGTCCCTCCGCCAAAATAGATGGTATCCGCCTCCGGAACCTCTCGGCTCCGAAGACGGATTTCTTCTATCAGATGATTCACATACTCCTGCCGAACCTCAGGCCCTGCCGGGCCGGACAGGAATGCACAGTAGTTGCATTTTTTTACGCAGAAGGGAATGTGGATGTAAATTCCCGCCTTATTCGGTGTCGTCAAACTTGAGCACCTCCGTAAACGCTTCCTGCGGCACTTCCACGGTACCGAACTGGCGCATCCGCTTCTTTCCTTCTTTCTGCTTCTCCAGCAGCTTCTTTTTCCGAGAGATATCGCCGCCGTAGCACTTGGCGATAACGTCCTTCCGGTAGGCGCGTACCGTCTCTCGGGCGATGATTTTGCGGCCCACGGCAGCCTGAATCGGCACCTCGAACTGGTGCATCGGAATGATTTTCTTCAGTTTTGCGCAGATGTTCCGGCCTTTAGCGTAAGCTTCCTCTTCCGGCACGATGGAGCTGAAGGCATCGATGACTTCCTTGTTCAGAAGGATGTCCAGCTTCACCAGCTTCGCCGGGCGGTATTCCTGGAATTCGTAATCCAAGGAGGCGTAGCCCCGGGTACGGGATTTCAGTGCGTCAAAGAAATCGTAGATGACTTCGTTCAGCGGAATATCGTAGGTAAGGAGCACGCGAGTCTCCGTCAGGTATTCCATGTGGGTCATGTTGCCCCGGCGACTCTGGCACAGGGTCATGATGCTGCCCACATAATCCTTCGGCGTCATGATTTCAGCTTTTACGATTGGCTCCTCGATGCGGCTGATCTCCGCCGGATCCGGCAGGTTGGTCGGATTCTGAATCATCCGTTCCGTGCCGTCGGCCATGATGACCTTGTAGATTACGCTAGGCAAGGTGGTGATGACGTCCAGGCCGAATTCCCGTTCCAGCCGCTCCACGATGACATCCATGTGCAGGAGGCCCAGGAAACCGCAGCGGTAGCCGAAGCCCAGGGCGGCGGAGTTCTCCGGTTCAAACTGGAACGCCGCATCGTTTACCTGAAGTTTCTCCAGAGCATCTTTGATATTCTCGTATTTCTCGCCTTCTGCCGGGTACACGCCGCAGTACACCATGGACTGGGCTTTCTTGTATCCCTTCAGCGGCTTGTCCGTCGGCTTGTCGGTGTGGGTGATGGTATCGCCCACCCGGGCGTCCGCCACCCGCTTGATGCTGGCGCACACGTATCCTACTTCACCGGCCTTCAGCTCTTTGGACGGAACCATGCCCGGAATGCAATAGCCTACTTCCGTTACCTCGTAGCTCTTGCCGGTATTCATGAGCTGAATGAAATCTCCTTTTTTTACCGAGCCGTCGAAAATGCGGGTGTAGATAACCACGCCCTTGTAGCTGTCGTAATAGGAGTCGAAGATGAGGCCCTTCAAGCGGCCGTTCGGATCTCCCTGTGGCGGCGGAATTACCTGAACCAGCTTCTCCAGCATGTCGTCGATTCCCATGCCGGTCTTTGCCGAAATCAGCGGCGCATCCTCCGCATCGATTCCGATGATATCTTCGATTTCTTCCTTGGCTTCATCCGGGCGGGCGCTGTCCAGATCCATTTTGTTCAGCACCGGCAGAATCTCCAGGTCCTCGTCCAGGGCCAGGTAGACATTTCCCAAAGTCTGCGCTTCCACGCCCTGGGTGGCATCCACCACCAGCACGGCGCCGTCGCAGGCAGCCAAAGAGCGGGACACCTCGTAGTTGAAGTCCACGTGTCCCGGTGTGTCGATCAGGTTCAGGATGTACTCTTCTCCATCCCCGGCCTTGTAGTGGAGGCGGGTGGTCTGCAGTTTGATGGTGATTCCCCGCTCTCGTTCAATATCCATGTTGTCCAGATACTGTTCCTTCATATCCCGGGACTGCACCAGTCCCGTCTTCTCAATCAGCCGGTCCGCCAAAGTGGACTTGCCGTGGTCGATATGAGCAATAATACTGAAATTTCTTATATTCTTCAGATAATCCATTTTTCCTCCGATAGCGTCTATATTTATTCATATTATATTATACGCAATTTGCCCTGAAAATGATACAAAAAAATATTTCCCCGGATTGCAAAAAATCCTTGAAACTTCGCCATTCCTAATATATAATGGACGTTGCGAATTAATACTATTTTAGAGAAAAGTGGGGTAAACAAAATGGCAAACATTAAATCCGCAAAGAAAAGAATTAGAGTTATCGACAAGAAGACTGCTCGCAACGCTCGTATCAAGGGTCACATGAAGCAGGCTGAAAAGAACTACCTGAAGGCTCTCGCTGCAGGTAACGTTGATGACGCAACCAAGGCATTTGTTGTTCTGGAGAAAGAGCTGATGCAGGCTGCTTCCAAGAACACAATCCACAAGAAGACCGCTTCCAGAAAAGTCAGCAGAATGGCTGCAAGACTGAACGCTCTGAAAGCACAGAACTAATTCTCACCCGTCCCCACATTGCGTACCAGTTAAGTGCGCCGGAACGATGGACTTGTCTCACCATCGTTCCATTTTTTATTGTCTTTTTTTGGCGGGGCCGGGCCCGCGGCCGCCACGGACTTGGTGCACAGATCCCCGCAAACCCTTGTTCTTCCGTCCACTTTGCACCAAGTCTCCGGATATTTTCGACCCGCGGCCGCCACGGACTTGGTGCACAGATCCCCGCAAACCCTTATTCTTCCGTCCCCTTTGCACCAAGTCTCCGGACATTTTCGGCTCGCGCCCGCCGCGGACTTGGTGCACGGATCCCTTCAAACCCTTATTCTTCCGTCCCCTTTGCACCAAGTCTCCGGACATTTTCGGCCCGCGGCTGCCGCGGACTTGGTGCACGAATCCCCGCAAGCCCTTGTTCTTCCGTCCACTTTGCACCAAGTTTCCGGACATTTTCAGCGTGCGGCCGCCACGGACTTGGTGCACAGATCCCCGCAAGCCCTTGTTCTTCCGTCCCCTTTGCACCAAGTCTACGGACATTTTCGGCGCGCGGCCGCCACGGACTTGGTGCACGAATCCCCGCAACCCCTTTTTCTTCCGTCCCCTTTGCACCAAGTCTCCGACCCTTTTCGGCCCGCGCCCGCCGTCACCTTTTCTAAATTGAAGGTTGACAAGCGCGCAATTATGTTGTATTATTCCATCTGTCAACTTTTACAGCAAATAGGTTGACATCACTCGAAACAAGTTGACACAATTTACATGGGATACAATGAAAAAAGGAGATTATTATGTATAACACCATTACCCGCACACAGGTGCTGACCCGGTCCGCACTGTTCATCGCCGTCACTGCCGTATGTTCCTGGATTTCCATTCCGATTCCGAGCACATCCGTTCCGATTAACCTGGCCACCTTCGCCGTAATTCTGGCCGGCCTCATGCTGGGTTCCCGGGACGGCGCCATCGCCATGCTGGTATTCCTGGCACTGGGCACCATCGGCGTTCCGGTATTCCACAGCTTCACCGGCGGTATGGGAATCGTCTTCGGCCCGACCGGCGGCTTCCTGATCGGTTACATCGCTCTGGCCTTCTTCGCCGGACTCGCCACAAAAGAATCGGAACATCCGGTTCGGAACTACATCCTGTTCACCGTAATCGGCGAAGTCGTTCTTTACGCCCTGGGAAGTGCCTGGTTTATTTTCCAGGCCGGAAGCAACATCCAGACCGCGCTGATGGCGTGCGTCGTTCCGTTCCTTCCGGGCGACGCGGTGAAAATGGTCCTGGCATATCTAGTAGCCGGCCGCCTCAAAAAGGTCATCGCTTAATACTCCATAAAAAAACATTCGCCCCGGCCACAGTTTTCCGGGACACCCAAAATTGAATGTTGCGTATATGCCGTCGCCGCTTCCCCCACTCACTAACAGAAGGCGGCGGCTTTTTTCTCGCCGGCGCGGTTTGCGCTCGGCTCCCCGCAATCCCTTTGTTCTCCGTTTTGATGCGCAAACCCGGTGCCCGGCGCCGGACGCCGCACTCCATAAAAAACTCCTGCAGAAATCTGCAGGAGTTTTTGCATCTAATTTGATGATGTAATCTTATTTGTAAGATTCGATCATTGCCTTGAATGCCGGCAGGGATCTCTTGATCATGTCGTTGGATACGCAGTAGGACAGTCTGAAGTATCCCGGGCACTCGAATCCGTCTCCAGGAACAACCAGCAGGTTGTGCTCCAGCTTTGCCTTCTCGGAGAATGCAACTGCATCGCCGTTCGGTGCTTTTACGAACATGTAGAATGCGCCGTCCGGTTTTGCCATTTCATATCCCATCTCGGAGAGGGAGTTGAACAGCAGCTGTCTGTTCTCGTCATATGCTTCCAGGTTCGGCATCTCGCCAACGCAGCGTCCGATAACCTTCTGAATCAGGGTTGGAGGGCAAACGGAACCGATCTCACGAGCGGCACCAACGATGGAGTTGAATACCTCGTCCCACATCTCACACTTCTCGCCAACGAAAACGTATCCGATACGCTCGCCCGGCAGGGACAGAGACTTGGACCAAGAGTAGCATACGATGGTGTTGTCATAGATTGTTGGGATGAACGGAACCTTTACATCTCCGTATACCAGTTCACGGTACGGTTCATCTGCGATGATGTAAATCGGGTGTCCGAATTCCTTACCCTTCTCGGTCAGCAGAGCTGCCATCTTTGTCAGGGTCTCTTCAGTATATACAACGCCGGATGGGTTATTCGGGGAGTTCACGATAACCGCCTTGGTGTTCTTTGTGATTATCTTCTCCAGCTCTGCAAAGTTAATCTGGAAATGCTCGGTGTCTGCCGGAACAACCTTCAGCTGTGCGCCGTCGCAAGTGAAGAATACGTGATATTCCGGGAAGAACGGAGCAATTGCGATGAACTCATCGTCTGTGGAAGTGGTCAGAGCCTTTGCTACGGAAACCAGTGCCGGAGCGCATCCACAAGTCATGAACAGCTCGGAAGCCTTTGCATTTACATCGAATCTCTCGTTCAGGTTGTCTGCGATAGCCTGTCTTACATCTTCGTGACCTGCAGCAACGGAGTATCCGTGCAGCTTGATGGAGTCATAGTTCTGTGCCAGGTCAGCGATGGCCTCGTTAACCTTTGCCGGAGCAGGAATGCTCGGGTTGCCCAGGGAGTAGTCGAATACATTCTCCGGTCCTACGATCTTTGCCTGCTCCAGACCATAAGCGAAGAGCGCTCTGATTCCGGAAGGTGCTGTTCCCAGTCCATAATACTTTTGATTAACCATTTTGATCTTCTCCTTTCAACAAGAAAAAACTTAGTCCCATGTTGTAACCCGATTATAACATATAGTTTCACTATTAACAAATGTTTCACATTCAAAAAACTTCAGTGTGTTATAATATAAATGCTCTGTTTTCTTGCAGAGTGAAAGGATATCTATCTATGACAGCAAAGAAAAAAAATACACAAAAACACATGAAGCGGAAGTCCCCCCGGAAGAAAACCCGCCGCCGAACTTCCCGCAAAAATAACCGGAAATTTCAAAAGTGGCAGCTCGCCCTCATCGCCATCGGGGTTCTTCTGATTGCCGGGGTGACCGGGCTGCACCTCTACTCTCACCCGACCCAAATCGGTTCGGGGAAATACACCCACGCGGCAAAATTCGACAACGCTCTGGTTATCGACGGCATCGACGTGTCCTACGCTCAGGGCGACGGCGCATCCCATAATTGGAATCAAGTAAAAAGAAGCGGCGTGGATTTCGTATTTATCCGTGCAGGCTACCGGGATTCCTCCAAAGGAAAGCTCCATGCCGATTCGGAATTCAAAGAAAACATTCAGGGCGCCCGGAAAGCCGGACTCATGGTGGGCATTTATTTTTACTCGCAAGCCACCACGAAGAAGGAAGCCCGAGAGGAGGCCCGGAAACTGGTGAACGCGGCGGACGGGTATCAGATCGATTTGCCGCTGGTGATGGACTACGAGCTGTACCCGAAGGGGCGGCTGGAGAAATTTATGAACGGCAAGAAATATAAGGCGGCGAAGGGAACCGAGATTGCGGAAGCTTTCTGCCAGGTCGTTCGAGAGGCCGGATACGAGCCTTCCGTATACTCCAACTACAACCTGCTGATGCACAAGGTGAACCCGAAGAAAGTCGCCGACTTCGCCCGGGTATGGCTGGCTCACTACAATTCTTCCACGGATTATCCTCACAATTATACATTCTGGCAGGCGTCCTTTGAGGAGAAGGTACACGGAATTTCCGGCACCGTGGACCGGAACTTCTGGTATTTTGGGCCGAATGGGGAAGCCACGCGGGGCCGACGAGCGGCCGGTGCGCGCTCCATCCGGGACTGCACGGTGCAACTGGAAAAACACAGCTTCTATTACATCGGAAAGCCGATTCAGCCGAAGCTGATTGTGAAGGACGGAAACACACCCCTTCGTGAAGGAACGGATTATCAGGTGGGTTACGTGAAGAACGCGTCGGCGGGAACCGGCTATGCCATCGTGACGGGAATCGGCAAATACAAAGACCGCATTTCCACCGGTTTCCGAATTAAGACGCTTCTGTAAGACGGAAAGGAGAATGAATGAAACTGATTTCTTGGAATGTGAACGGCTTTCGGGCCTGCCTGAACAAGGGTTTCTCGGAGTTTTTCCGGGAGGCGGACGGGGATTTCGTCTGCCTGCAGGAAACCAAAATGCAGCCGGGACAGGCGGACTTCCACCCGGAAGATTATTACGAATATTACAACAGCGCGGAAAAGAAGGGCTACTCCGGCACCGCTATTTTTGCCCGTAAGGCCCTCGGGGAACCCCTCTCCGTGCACTACGGCATGCAGGGCAAGCACGACGACGAAGGGCGCCTCATCACCCTGGAATACCCGGACTTCTACCTGGTGTGCTGCTACGTGCCCAACGCTCAGAGTGAGCTGAAGCGCATCGACTACCGCATGGAGTTCGAAGACGACCTTCGAAATTACCTTTTGGAACTGAATCGGACGCACCCGGTCATCTACTGCGGGGATCTGAACGTGGCTCACGAGGAGATTGACCTGAAGAATCCGAAATCCAACCGGGGCAACGCGGGCTTCTCGGATCAGGAACGGGGTAAAATGACGGAGCTTCTGAATGCCGGGTTCACCGACACCTTCCGGTATTTCTATCCCGACCGTACCGGAATTTACTCCTGGTGGTCCTACCGGTTCAACGCCCGGAAGAACAACGCCGGATGGCGGATTGATTATTTTATCGTCTCCGATTCCTTGCAGGACCGGATTCGGGACTCGAAGATTTTGACGGATATCACCGGCAGCGATCACTGCCCGGTGGAATTGGATATTGAATTCTAGAAAAGAAAGGAACCCTGAAGATGAAAAAGAAATTATTGATCATGCTGCTCCTGGCAGCACTGACCCTGTCTGTGACCGCCTGCGGAAGCTCCAAAGAAGAAGAGGATCCCGGTGCCCAGAAGCAAGCGGTGACCGATTTGGATAACGATATGCTGGAGTCCTATCTGAACCAGTACAATATGGATGCGGAGAACCCGATTCAGTCCGATGACCTGACGCAGGAGGACGGTTCCGCCAGCTGCAAGGTAACGGATCTCACCGTCACTTTCACCACCAAGGACGATGACCTGCAGGTGGCGGTTCAGGCGAAGGATCTGGAAGATGAAAACCTGGATGTGGTGGTTCGGGATTTGATTATCGCCATGGATCCGGAGCTCACCTACGAAGAGGTGAAGGATATGTTCTCCTCCTTCCGGGAGGATGGCCGCACCTCCTACGATATGGGCGAGGTGGAATGCAAGTTGAAGAAAAATTCCGACGGATATCGGTTCATTATCGAAAACGACTAAGTAAAAAAAAGGCTTGCTCCGACGTCTTGGAGCAAGCCTTTTTGAATGCAGTCATTTAAGTTCTAGTTCTTTTTTCTGTACCGAACGATGCCGAACAGGCCGGCTATTGCCAGAAGAGCTACCCCGCCGTACAGCACCGGATTGAAATCGTCTCCGGTTGCAACGGTGGTTTTGGCAGCTTTCTTTGCAGCTGTGGTTTTCTTCGATTCCTTGCTGCCGTTGTTTTCGGTGTCGGTCGGATTCGATGGTTTTTCCGGATTGTTTTGATCCGCGGAATCGCCCGGTTTCTCCGTAGTACCCGGATTGCTCGAATCGCCCGGATTGGTCGGGTCGGTCGGACCGGCCGGATCCGTTGGAGGCACCTTTTCCTCTTCTTTTACCGAATAGGACAGGGTTGCCTGCAGCGATGCGGTTTCTACCATCGCACCGATCATTCGCTGGAACTTCTTTCCGTTCACCGTCACTTCCTGCGCCGGACGATACTGCTTCATCTCCTGCAGCCACTGAACCTTTGCGGATGCGGTAATCGAAGCATTTTCGGAAGGCTTCTCATCGGAAACCAGTCGGAATTCCTCGCCGTTCCGAATCGTCGTCTCCGTATCTTTGTCATTCTTCTCCAGTGTCATTCCCATTGGAATCTGAAGGGAATACTCCCCGTCATAGTCTTCCGCTTCGGTAAGCTTTATCCAACCGGTCTCCCACTTTCCGGAGGTTTCGTCTTTCCGGAATGTCGTATCTCCCTCAAAGGAAACGTTGGAAGACTTCGGTTCCGCCTTCAGCACTTTGTCGGTCTTCGCGTGCTCGTACAGCACATTTCCCAGTGCATTTGTGGTGGAATCCGTTAGGTCATTGCCTTCAATGCCATAGTCGTGCAGCGTCAGCCACACCGCATACTGCGTTCCTTCCACCGCCTGCTCTTCTGTAACGAAATCCGTGCCGCCGATTATTTTGGAATAATACTCCGTCGCCGTGAATCCATAATCCGAACAGGACACCACGGAATTGGCGGCCTTGAAGAATGGCTTCTGTTGGATGGCCTTTCCGGTTTCCTTTTCCGTCTCAGTTCCGCCGATGACCATTTTGATTACTTCCTGGTTAAACTTCACCAGCGCTTTGTAATTCGCTCCATTCTTGTCTTTCAGCGAGGCCAGTGTGAAAGTGTGCCCCTTCAGTTCCGGGAATGCCTTTAGTACATCCGCAGAAGGCACCAGCATCGCATCGAACTGCGCGTCCGTCGGAATGTAGTCCTTCGAATCGGCCACGATTTCGTACATGGATTCCCCGTTATACGGATATCCGGCGTAAAGGACGCTTTCCAAGCGATTCATACACTCCTCGTATTTCTCCTCACTGTCGAAATCCGATGCTTTCAAATAACCATTCAGATATTTCGGTACCGAAACATCTCCCAGGCTGTCAGTGTCGTGCGGCCAGAGCATCTGGTTGTTCATGCAGTATACCACCATCTTTCGATTGCCATCTGCCGAATTTGCCACGGAGTGAATCCCATTCTCGAAAGAAATGGTCACCGATTCCTCAGAATCCGATCCGCTTTCCGCACCAAAGACGGCCGTGCTATTCCCCAATGCAACGGCCGGTACTGTCAATCCAATCGTCAGGATGAACGACAGCAGACTTTTTAAATACTTCTTATTCATTTTTTCCCCTTTAAAGTTATATATTCCTTGTTCTTCAATACGTCAAGGCAAACTGTCAGTTTATTGTACAGTAAAAAAAAATCCGTCGCAAGTTTTGCAACGGATTTTTTTAAAATCTGCGATTTTCCTATTTCTCCTTCTTTTCCGAGGAGTCTTCGCCGGAAGCGTATGCACCGACAATCTTCCAGGAATCGTCATCTTGTTTTTTCAGCTTCAGCTGGATTTCCTGCTTCAGCTCGCCGGTTTCGTCCACCTTCTTGGAGAACGCATCCAGCATTTCCGGAATTATATCGGCATACACCTTTTTCATCAATGCCTTCTGACCCTTGGATACATAGAGGTTCGTCAGCTCATCCATGTGCTTCTCCATGTACTTGTTGGCAATCTTGTTCACCTCGCTGTCCACATTGATGTCGTCCAGCTTGTACGGATTGTAACCGTGGGTGGTCTTCACCGAAACCGTCGCCTCGTCATCCTTTAGTTCTACCTCGCCGATTTCATACTTCGTAATGAAGTTATCCTGCATCTTCTCGGTGAAATCATCGATGCTCTTGGCAGCTTTATCTCCCAGATCATTCTTGGACAGGCCGCTGGATGTGTAGAACACCTTAGACAGGTTCTCCAGATCCGAGAGCCCCAATTCCTTCTCCACGTCTTCCGTGCAGTGCTTTCCCGCATTGGAGAATACCCCGCTCTCCAGGCTCTGCATAAACCCGTCTGCCGCCTCTTTGACCTTCGCTTCTTCCTTGTTTCCGCAACCGGCAAATACCAGCACTGTCAGAAGCAGGGAAAGGACCAGTGCCAATTTCTTCTTCATACTCATATATATCCTCCTTCCATAACCACACGTATCGTCGTTTTCAAAAATTATATTATACTTCCCGGCTTTCCGCAATACTCCAAAGAGCACCCCTTTAAGGATTCTCTTACATCGGGGCTTTTAACATAAAGAACAAATCTACACCGGCAAAGCCTCTTCTTGTTGGCGTGACCATATGGAAGGCAAAGGCTTTGCCGGGAGGTCGACGCCAACATCGACGCCGGAAGCCCCGGGAAATTCTGAGCTTGTTGGCGTGACCAGACGGAAGGCAAAGGCTTTGCCGGGAGGTCGACGCCAACATGGATGCCGGAAGCCCTGGGGAATCCCGTTTTTGTTGGCGTGACCAGACGGAAGGCAAAGGCTTTGCGGGGAGGTCGACGCCAACATCGTCGCCGGAAACCCTGGGGAATCCCGTTATTGTTGGCGTGACCAAACGGAAGGCAAAGGCTTTGCCGGGAAGTCGACGCCAACATGGACGCCGGAAGCCCTGGGGAATCCCGTTCTTGTTGGCGTGACCAAACGGAAGGCAAAGGCTTTGCCGGGAAG
>NZ_JAQXUZ010000025.1:0-60052 GCF_029224645.1 Mogibacterium kristiansenii | reverse complement strand
GAAAAAGCCGGCCCGTGCACAAGAAAAGTTCGCGCCTGCCTCCCCGCAAAGCCAATGAATTCGGTTTTTGAGCGCGAACCGATGGGCCGGGAAAAAGGAAAAGCCGGCCCGTGCACAAGAAAAGTTCGCGCCTGCCTCCCCGCAAAGCCAATGAATTCGGTTTTTGAGCGCGAACCGAGGGGTCGGTGAAAAGGAAAAGCGGCCCGGCCTCAAGATATAAGAACAATCTATAACCCACTATTTATTATTGAAAATTGACGGGAGACCCGGATGGAGTTATTATAATGCTACCAACCAACCTAGTAAGTAGGCAAAAGAAAAACGCCGGACGGGCAGCGCCCGAGCAAACAAAAGACTGGACGATAGTAGAAACAAGGAGAAAAAACAATGGATAACAATAATAATTACAAATTCGAGACACTGCAGCTTCACGTAGGACAAGAACAGCCGGATCCGGCCAGCGATGCGAGAGCCGTTCCAATCTACGCCACCACATCTTACGTATTCCATAACAGTCAGCATGCGGCAGACCGCTTCGGTCTGGCGGATCCGGGAAACATTTACGGCAGGCTGACCAACTCCACCCAGGGCGTTTTCGAAGATCGAATCGCCGCACTGGAGGGAGGCGTTGCAGGACTGGCAGTCGCCTCCGGCGCCGCTGCAATCACTTACACCATCCAGGCTCTGGCACAGAAGGGCGAACACATCGTTGCTCAGAAGACCATTTACGGCGGCAGCGTTAACCTGCTGGAGCACACCCTTCCGCTGTACGGCATCGAATCCACACTGGTGGACGTACACAAGCTGGACGAAGTAGAAGCGGCAATTAAAGAGAATACGAAAGCACTTTACATTGAAACCCTGGGAAATCCTAACAGTGATATTCCGGATATCGAAGCATTGGCGGAAATTGCCCACAAGCACGGGCTGCCGCTGGTCATCGATAATACATTCGGCACACCGTATCTGATTCGTCCGATCGAACACGGCGCAGATATCGTGGTTCATTCCGCTACCAAATTCATTGGCGGTCACGGAACCACCCTGGGTGGCGTCATCGTGGACGGCGGAACCTTTGACTGGGCCGCTTCCGGACGCTATCCATGGATTTCGGAACCGAATCCAAGTTATCACGGCGTTAAATTCACGGAGGCAGCAGGTGCGGCAGCATTTGCCACATATATCAGAGCGATTCTCCTCCGGGATACCGGGGCTACCATTTCTCCATTCGCGGCATTCCTCCTTTTGCAAGGCACCGAGACACTGTCCCTCCGAATCGAGAGACACGTGGAGAACACGAAGAAGGTCATCGAATATCTGTTGAACAACCCGAAGGTAGAGAAGGTCAACCACCCATCGCTGCCGGATCATCCGGACCATGCGCTGTATGAGAGATACTTCCCGAACGGCGGAGCTTCCATTTTCACATTCCAGATTAAAGGCGGAAGAAAAGAGGCATTTGAATTCATCGACAACTTGGAAATATTCTCCCTGCTGGCCAATGTGGCAGATGTGAAATCTCTGGTCATCCATCCTGCAACTACCACTCATTCTCAGATGACACCGGAGGAGCTGGAAGACGCCGGCATTCACGAAAATACCATTCGTCTGTCCATCGGAACAGAGCATATCGACGACATCATCGCGGACCTGGAAAAGGGTTTTGCCGCAGTGAAATAGGGGTGTTTCGTATAGGGGTATACGAAAGATTAGGGAGCGGGGAAGGTTGATTCGATCGACCTTCCCGATTATAATAATTTTAAGATGAATCATGAGAGAAAGGATCGAATCATGGCAAAAGTATATACATCGGCCGATCAGCTGGTCGGCGGTACGCCGCTTCTGGAACTCACGAATCTGGAGAAGGAATTGGGGCTGAAGGCGCGTATTCTGGCAAAATTAGAATATCTCAATCCGGCAGGATCCGTAAAGGACCGGGTGGCAAAAAGAATGATTGAGGATGCGGAGGCTCGCGGGGACCTGAAAGAAGGTTCTGTCATCATCGAGCCGACTTCCGGAAATACAGGTATCGGCCTGGCAGCCATTGCGGCGGCAAAAGGATATCGAATCATCATCGTGATGCCGGAGACCATGTCTGTGGAACGGCGCCAGCTGATGAAGGCGTACGGTGCAGAGCTGGTACTTACCGATGGCAGCAAGGGTATGACCGGAGCCATCGAGAAGGCCAATGAACTGGCGAAGGAAACACCGGGCGGATACGTTCCGGGACAGTTTGTGAACCCGTCCAATCCGGCGGCACACAGAGAGACCACCGGTCCGGAAATTTACCGGGATACCGATGGAGAAGTGGATTACTTTATTGCCGGAGTGGGCACCGGCGGCACTGTCACCGGCGTGGGTGAATACCTGAAGAGCCAAAAGCCGGAGGTAAAGGTCATCGCGGTGGAGCCGGCATCGTCTCCGGTTCTGACTACCGGAAAGGGCGGTCCGCACAAGATTCAGGGAATCGGTGCCGGTTTCGTACCGGACGTGCTGAACACAAAGGTGTACGATGAGGTCATTCCGGTATCTAACGAGGATGCCTTTGAATACGGCCGCAAAGTGGGAAGACATGAAGGCGTGCTGGTGGGAATTTCCTCCGGTGCGGCAGTAGCTGCGGCAGTGGAAGTGGCAAAGAGAACGGAGAGCGAAGGAAAAACCATCGTGGTACTGCTGCCGGATACGGGAGATCGGTACCTGTCCACACCGCTGTTTTCGGAATAAGGAAAGCCGAGGCGAAATTATTTTTACGGAAAGATGAAGAGGGTCGCTGTTCTGCAAGAAGGTTGCGGGACAGCGCCCTTTGTGGTATATTCCAGTTGAAACGGATTAGCATTGAGTAGGAGGGTGTAAAATGTTGGTCTCAACGAGAGGGCGTTATGCCTTGCGGGTGGTTATCGATTTGGCGGAGAATGCCAACGGGGGGTATATTCCCATGAAGGATGTGGCAAATCGCCAGCGTATCTCTCTGAAGTACATCACGAAAATCATGCCACTGCTGACGAAGGGCGGCTTGGTGGAAGGGGTTCACGGAAAGGGCGGCGGATATCGGCTGCTGAAGGAGCCTCATGACTGTACGTTGGGGGAGATTTTGCGGCTGACGGAGGGAACTCTGGCGCCGGTCAATTGCGTGGAGCTCTGTTCGGAGCCTTGCGACCGGGTGGAAGATTGCCGTACTCTTCCCATGTGGCGGAAGCTGAACGAGCTGATTGAGAATTATCTGGACAGCGTGACCGTTGCGGATTTGATGCAGCGGAATCTGGCGGATAATTACATTATATAATTTACTAATACGATGTTTTGTGGAAAGGAGCAGTCATGGCACATTGCCTTACTCTTAAGAAATCCAATTGCAAGAATTGCTATAAATGCATTCGAAACTGCCCGGTGAAGGCCATCCGGTTTTCCGGCGATCAGGCCCACATCATCGCCGACGAATGCATCCTCTGCGGCCGGTGTTTTGTAGTCTGTCCGCAGAACGCCAAGGAGATTGTCAGCGAAGTGGAGAAGGTCAAGGTGATGATTCAGAGCGGAGAGCCGGTAATCGCCAGCATGGCCCCTTCTTTCATTGCCAATTACGACGGCGTGGGCATCGACGCGATGCGGGAAGGTCTGCAGAAGCTGGGTTTTGCAGATGTGGAAGAGACGGCGATTGGAGCGACCATGGTAAAAACAGATTACGAACGCCTGGTGCACGAGAAGCAGAAACCGGTGATCATCAGTTCTTCCTGCGCGTCCGTTAACCTTCTGATTCAGAAGCACTATCCGGAGATGATTAAATATCTGGCGGATACCCTTTCGCCGATGCAGGCCCACTGCCGCGACATCAAGCGCCGGAATCCGGAGGCCAAGACCGTGTTTATCGGCCCTTGCGTGGCGAAGAAGGACGAGGCACAGCGGTATCCGGGAATCGTGGACGCGGCCCTGACCTTTGAGGAGCTGACAGAATGGCTGGAGAAGGAAAACGTCCGGCTGGAGAAGAAGGTGGACAGCAATCCGGAAAGCCTGGCTCGCATCTTCCCGACGGTGGCGGGCATCCTTCGAACCATGAAGGACCGGGATCCGGAGTACGAATACGTGGCTGTGGACGGAATCGAGAATTGCATCGCTGCTCTGGAAGATGTGGCGGCCGGACGTGTGAACAACTGCTTTATGGAAATGTCCGCCTGCAAGGGAAGCTGCGTGAACGGACCGGTGATGGAGAAATACCATCCATGGTTCATCACCGACTATCTATCGGTGACCCGGTATGCGGGAGATAAGGACTTCCCGGTGGAGCAACCGGAGATTAGCGAGCTTTCCAGACGATACGATATTCTGGAGGGCATGAAGGATATGCCGACGGAGCGGAAGATTCAGGAAATTCTCAGCAAAATGGGAAAGAAGAAGCCGTCCGACGAACTGAACTGCGGTACCTGTGGGTACGATACTTGTCGGGAGAAAGCCATCGCTATCTATCAGGGCAAGGCGGAAATCGAGATGTGCCTGCCGTACCTGAAGGAAAAGGCGGAAAACTTCTCCAACATCATCTTTGACAACACGCCGAACGGACTGCTGGTGCTGAACGAGCGCTTGGAGATTCAGCAGATTAACCCGGCGGCCTGCCGAATCATGAACATCCGCAGACCGTCCGATGTGCTGGGATCCCAGATTGTAACACTGCTGGATCCGAAGCCGTTCCTGGATGCCCTGGAGAGCCGGAAGAGCGTATTCCAGTGCGCATACCTGGCGGAGTACGACCGGTACGTGGAGGAGCAGGTGCTGTATGACCAGAGTTACCGGATGCTGTTCTGTATGCTGGAGGACGTGAGCGATGAAGCGGCAGAGCGGGAAAAGAAAGCGGAAATGCGGCGCCAGACCACCGAAGTTGCGGACAAGGTGGTGGAGAAGCAGATGCGTATCGTTCAGGATATTGCATCCCTGCTGGGAGAGACGGCAGCGGAGACGAAGATTGCGTTGACGAACCTGAAGGAGTCCATGAAAGATGAATGATTTAAGCGTTGACATCGGATACAAGAGCATCAACCATTACGGAGAGTATCTGTGCGGGGACCATGTGGATGTGGTGCAGCAGGAGAACAACGATTCCAAAGTGGTGGTGCTGGCGGACGGACTGAAGAGCGGTGTGAAAGCCAGCATTCTGTCCACCCTCACCGCAAAGATCATTTCCACCATGATGGCTCATGGCTTGTCCCTGGAGGAGTGCGTGAATACCATCGCCGCCACCCTTCCCATCAGCTCGGAGTACGGGGTGGCCTATTCCACCTTCACCATCATGCACATTATCGAGAATGAGACCATGAGCCTGATTCAATACGATAACCCGCTGGTTATCATGATTCGGGACTGCAAGGTGGTGGATTATCCGAAGATTGAGAGCATCATCGACGGAAAGAAAATTTATCAGTCGAAAATCCCGTTGCGGGAAAATGATATTTTTATCGCCATGAGCGACGGCTGCCCGGGGGCCAACGACACGCTGAGCTACAACAAGAACTGGACGGAAAAGGAAATTGGGAATTTTATGGAAACCATCTCCCCTATCGGCTATACCGCCAAAACCCTGGCGTCCATCCTGATTGAGGAGTGCAACAAGCTGTATGACGGCAAGCCCATCGACGACACCACGGCCTGCATCGTGCGGGTGATCAAGCGGTCTCAGGTGAATCTAATCTTCGGACCGCCGGCGAACCGGGACGACTGCGATCGGATGATGTCCCTGTTCTTTTCCAAAGAGGGCAAACACATCGTCTGCGGCGGAACCACCGCATCCATTGCGGCGGAATATCTGGGCAAGAGCATTCGCACCAGCTCGAAGTACAACGTGAAAGGGGCACCGCCGATGTCGGAAATCGACGGGGTGGACCTGGTGACGGAAGGCGTGGTGACGATTGACAAGGTGCTGAAATACGCCAAGGACTACGTCTCTCGGGACGAGTCCTACACTGAATGGAGCGTGCAGCACGATGCCTCGGCGCTGATCAGCCGAATCCTTTTTGAAGAGGCCACGGATATCAACTTCTTCGTGGGTCGCGCGGTGAATCCGGCCCATCAGGACGTGAGCATTAATTTTAACGTGAAGATGTCCCTTGTGGAGGAGCTGTCCCAGTGCCTTCGGAAAATGGGAAAGAGCGTAAAGGTAAGTTACTTCTAAAGACGAAAGGAATTAGAGATTGAATCAGGTTTCGATGTTTGACAATGTGGACACGACGGCGAACGAGCCGCTGGCGGAACGACTGCGTCCTCGGACGCTGGAGGAGTTCGCGGGTCAGAAGCATCTGATTGGAAAGGGCAAGGTGCTCTCCAATCTGATTGCCAACGACCGGGTGACCTCCATGATTTTCTGGGGGCCGCCGGGGGTGGGAAAGACCACTCTGGCAAAAATAATCGCCAACACCACCCAGTCCCGGTTCATCACCTTCAGTGCGGTGACCAGCGGAATTAAGGAAATCCGCCAGGTGATGCAGGAGGCGGAGCAGAGCCGGAGATTCGGCGAGCGGACCATTGTTTTTATCGACGAGATTCATCGCTTTAACAAGGCGCAGCAGGATGCTTTCCTGCCCTTTGTGGAAAAGGGCAGCATCATTCTTATCGGCGCCACCACAGAGAATCCGTCCTTTGAGGTGAACGGGGCGCTGCTGTCCCGCTGCAAGGTATTCGTGCTGAAGGCCCTGCAAAAGGAAGAGGTGGTGGATCTGCTGAAACGGGCCATCCGGGATCCCCGAGGCTACGGGGACAAGGATATCGTCATCACCGATGAAATGCTGGGGGCCATTGCCGTGTTCTCCGGAGGCGATGCCCGGTCGGCGCTGACCACCTTGGAAATGCTGATTCTCAACGGAGACTACTATACGGAGGCAGATGGAGGCCAGCGCATTACGGTGACCCGGGACACCTTCGAGCAGTGCACCTCCAAGAAAATGCTTTTGTACGATAAGGATGGGGAGGAGCACTACAATCTGATTTCCGCCCTGCACAAATCCATGCGGAATTCCGATGCGGATGCGGCGGTGTACTGGCTGGCGCGTATGCTGGAAGCGGGGGAGGATCCCCTCTACGTGGCGCGGCGGGTGACCCGTTTCGCCGCAGAGGATGTGGGTCTGGCGGACCCGCGGGCCATGGAGATTGCCATCGCGGCCTACCAGGCCTGCCACTTCATCGGCATGCCGGAATGCTCGGTACACCTGACGGAGGCAATCATCTACCTGTCCCTGGCACCGAAGTCCAACGCCATGGAGACGGCCTATTTCGCCGCCCGGGACGATGCTCGGCAGCACCTGCAGGAACCGGTTCCGCTGCACATCCGAAACGCACCCACTAAGCTCATGAAGGAGCTGGATTACGGAAAGGGCTACAAGTACGCCCACGATTTCGAGGAAAAAGTCACCGCCATGCAGTGCCTACCGGATTCTCTGAAGGATCGGCAGTACTACAACCCAACGGAGCAGGGGAACGAAGGACGGTTCAAGGCTCGCTATGAGCAGCTGAAAGAATGGAAGGAGAACCACCGGAAATGACAATTTTACTGCTGGCAGCGTTGCTGCCGCCGCTGTTTCTGATGATTAAAATCTACAAGCTGGACAAGGTGGAAAAGGAGCCGGGCGGCCTAATCGTAAAGCTCTTGATCTTCGGCGTGCTGACCACCGTTCCGGCGGCCTTTCTGGAAGGCTTTCTGATTAGTCTGGTGGGAGGCGTCATCTCCCCGAAAACCACCCTGTTCATCCTGGTGGAGAATTTCTTCTGCGTGGGATTGGTGGAAGAAGGGGTGAAGTATTTCGCCCTAAAGAAGGGTTCCTGGAACCACCCGGCCTTCAACTACACCTTCGACGGCATCGTCTACGCGGTAGCGGTATCCATCGGATTTGCCGCCGCGGAGAACGTGCTCTACGTGATGGAGTACGGAATGGCCACAGCGGGAGTCCGTGCGGTCACCTCCATCCCGGGCCACTGCATCTTTGCCATCTACATGGGTATTTCCTTCAGCCTGGCAAAATACTGCGAAGTGCACGGGAATCTGCCCCTGCGGAAAAAACATCTTCGCAACGCCATTCGGATTCCGATGCTGCTGCACGGATTTTACGATTTCTGCGCGTCCATGAAGGAGCCGATTTGGACCATCATTTTCCTGGTGTTCATCGTGGCGCTGGATGTGGCTGCCTACAAGAAGGTGAACGAGATGGAACGGCAAGACCGGCCACTTTAATATTATGAATCTAAAAGAAGGGCGAAAGGAGCGCTGTTGCAGCGCGCCGTTCGCCCTTCTTTTCTTGGTCTTCCATTTCTCAGAGATTAGAGATAACCCGAAACAGAAAGCTTAATATGCCTAGAATTTCGACATGAGTTCACGCTAATCCTTCATATTTTGCAAATTAGCGTGAACGATTTTCTGTTTTTTTCGTTTTACCCGGATGATGCTCTGCGTAGAGATGTAAGCCTTGAAAAGCGTTCACGCTTTTTGAAGGTAATTGGCTTTTTAGCGTGAACAAAAATTAGAATCTTGAAAATCTGGCAAAAACCGTTCACGCTAAATCTCGTTTTTCGGACAAAAAGCGTGAACTCGCCTCGAAATTCTAGGCATATGGGATTTTAAGTGTGTGATAACGACAATAGGAATAGAATGCCGCTGCTTCCCTGCCGACATACGCACATACTATATAATTTGAAAAATTTCAATCAGCAGCAGCCATGCCAGGCCGTAGTAGGTGACCACGGCCACCAAATCGTTCACCGTGGTAATCAGCGGGCCGGACGCCACTGCCGGGTCGATGTTGATTTTATGGAAGAGGAGAGGCACCAGCGTACCCACCAGGCTGGAGATGATGATGGCCACCAGGAGGGAGACGCCCACGCAGCCGGAAATCAGGAGGGCGGTGCCCATGGCATATCCCTTGAAGAGGGCGATGTAGATGCCCAGAACCAGGAAGGTCATGACGCCCAGCAGGGAGCCGTTGCAGAAGCCCACCTTCATTTCTTTGACCACCAGCCGGAGTTTGTCCGCGCCGCTAAGGTTCTCGTCCATCAGCACCCGGATGGTCACTGCCAGGGATTGGGTGCCCACGTTTCCGGCCATGTCCAGAATCAGGGACTGGAAGCAGATGACCACCGGGAGGATGGCCACCACACCTTCGAAGGCCCCTACCACCGAGGAAACCACCATGCCCAGGAACAGCAGGATGATCAGCCATGGAAGACGCTTTTTGATGCTCTCTTTGGTAGATTCGCTTAGATCTTCTTCTGCGGACAAGCCGGCCAGCTTTGCGTAGTCCTCACTCATCTCATCGTCCACCGCTTCCACAACGTCCTGGGCGGTGATGATGCCGATGATCCTTTTATCCTTGTTCAGAACCGGCAGGGAGTCCTCCGCGTAATCCTTAATCGCTTCGATGCTGTCCGAGATTTTGTCGTGGTCCGTCAGGTACGGATAGGCGGTGCTGATGATGGAGTTCAGGGCCACGTTTTCCCGAGCGATGATCAGATCCTTCAGATCGATGGCGCCGCAGAAACACTTTCTGTCGTCCACCACGTACAGGGTGGAGATGTTGTCCTTTTCCCCCGCCTGTTTCACCAGCTCGTGCATGGCCTGACGAATGGTCAGGCTGCGGCGGATGCAGATGTAATTGGTGGTAATCAGGCTGCCGATTTCATCTTCATCATAGGAGTTAATGAGCCGGATGTTCCGGCGGGTTTCCGGCTTCAGCATGGGAAAAAGCTTCACCTGAACGCTCTCGTCGATGTCTTCCCACAGATCCGCCGCATCATCAGCATCCATTTCGTTGATCACATCCGCCAGCTTATCGATGACAATCTCTCCGATGTAGTCCGCCGGATTGTCCATGTAGGAGATGATGTCCGCCAGGGATTGGGCGTCCAGTCCGGTGTACAGGAGGTTCCGCTCCGCCCGGCTCAGGTGCTCGAAGCTCTGCGCGATATCGTGGTCGTGGTAATCCCGCAGCTGTTCCTGCATCGCCTCCACCGACGGGGACTGCCGGATGATTGCCGGAATCTTCTCGGTGCTGATCGGTTCTTTCAAAATTTCTTTTCTCATCATTGTAAGCCTCCTTCTTTTCGCCCAAAAAAGGGCATAAAAAAACCACCGTAACATCGACCGTTACACAATCAGAAGTTGTGAATTCGCTCATAACGATGGATTCCGGCTTGCAATATATTTCAAAAAATGGCGCATTTACAGACACTTGAAACCGATTCCAAGTCTCAATCCATCATTATATGTTTTTCGACTTCGACTGTCACAACCGTCCATATATTTCGCCTCCTTTGCTTGATTTTATTGACTTTGAAAGTATAGCATTCCGAGAAATGATGTTCAAGTAAAATTTGTCATCGGTTTCGATAAAAATATTGTAAATTATGGTATGTACAGCCCCCCTTTTTATATAGCTAAAAAATATGCTCTATGTTATAATCATAACTGGAAGCTTAAATTTATGTAAGCAGACACAATACGATTTATAATTAGGAGGGGAATATACCCATGAAGGATATTGAAATCAGGGAATTATTCAGAAACAAGGAGAAGTACGGCGATCAGGAAGTGGTAGTCCACGGATGGGTTCGAGGCAACAGAAGTTCGAATCAGTTTGGATTCCTGTCCATCAATGACGGAACGTTCTTCACTCCGCTGCAGGTGGTATACGAAGCGGACAATCTGGCTAATTTTACCGAAATTTCCAAGGTGCATCTGGCAGCCGGCGTAACGGTACGAGGAACTCTGGCGCTGACTCCGGAAGCAAAACAGCCGTTTGAAATCAAAGCGAAAGAAATCGTGGTGGAAGCGGATTCTCAGTCGGATTACCCGCTGCAGAAGAAGCGTCATACCATGGAATTCATGCGTGAAATCGCGCACCTGAGACCGAGAAGCAACACCTTCTCCGCCGTATACAGAGTGCGCAGCATCGTTGCGTATGCAATTCATAAATTCTTCCAGGAACAGAATTTCGTCTACGTTCACGCGCCAATCATCACCGGAAGTGATGCAGAGGGTGCCGGCGAAATGTTCCAGGTAACCACATTGGATCCGGACAATCTGCCGAGAACAGAGGACGGAAAGATTGACTACTCCCAGGACTTCTTCGGAAAAGAAACCAATCTGACCGTATCCGGACAGCTGGAAGCGGAAGCCTTTGCACTGGCATTCCGCAACGTATATACTTTTGGCCCGACATTCCGTGCGGAGAACTCCAACACTGCGAGACATGCATCGGAATTCTGGATGATCGAACCGGAGATTGCTTTTGCGGATCTTCAGGACGACATGGACCTTGCCGAGGCAATGGTTAAATACATCATCACCTATACGCTGGAGCACGCACCGGAGGAGATGAACTTCTTCAATCAGTTCATCGATAAGGGCCTCTTGGAGCGCTTGGATCACATCGTGAACTCCAGCTTTGAACGGGTAACTTACACGGAAGCGGTTGAAATCCTGCAGAAGTCCGGTAAGGAATTCCAGTATCCGGTAGAATGGGGACTGGAGCTTCAGACGGAACACGAGCGTTATCTGACAGAGGAAGTGTACAAGAAACCGATTTTCGTAACGGATTATCCGAAGGACTGCAAGGCGTTCTACATGCGCCTCAACGATGATGGAAAGACCGTTGCAGCGTGCGATATGCTGGTGCCGGGCGTGGGCGAAATCATCGGCGGAAGCCAGAGAGAGGAACGTCTGGACGTGCTGGAAGCGCGGATGAAAGAGCTGGGAATCAGCGAAAACGGCTATGAGTGGTATCTGGATCTTCGTCGTTACGGCGGCGTGAAACATGCCGGATACGGCCTGGGCTTTGAGAGAATGATCATGTACCTGACGGGTATGAGCAATATCCGTGACGTGCTGCCATTCCCAAGAACTCCAAAGAGTGCGGAGTTCTAAAAACACTGCCTGCGGCTTCGTATTTAAATATACCTGTATTGATGAATGCCGGCAGGCAATCAATGTGAACCGACTTGCCCTTGGGCAAAAAACATATCGGTTGTAAATTACAGGAGGATACTATGAAAGGTTATTCAAGTGACAAAATCAGAAACGTTGTACTGCTGGGACATGGAGGATGTGGTAAAACGACCTTTCTGGAGGCGGCATTACTCGCGACAAAAGTAATCAACCGCCTGGGCAAAGTGGAAGACGGAAATACCGTGTCCGACTACGACAAGATGGAAATCGAGAAAAAATATTCCATCAATACGACGATGGTACCGGTAGAGTACAATGGTTACAAGTACAACTTCCTGGATACTCCGGGATTCTTCGACTTCGTTGGCGAAGTAGATTCGGCAATGAGTACGGTCAGTGCGGCCATTATTATGGTGGACGCATCCGAAGGAATTCAGGTGGGTACCGAGAAGGCATGGGAACTTTGCAGTGAAACGGATACACCTAAATTCATGGTCCTCACAAAAATAGATAAAGACAGTGTTGACTGCGACAAGCTAGTAGAGCAGCTCCGTGAGAAGTTCGGTAACTCCGTGGTTACCGACGATGACGAGGATGCGCTGAGAGAAGCGGTTGCAGGTACCGACGAAGCGCTGATGGAGAAGTTCTTCAACGACGAACCGTTCACCGATGAAGAATTCACCAACGGCCTGATGGATGGTATCGCCAACGGTGATATCGTTCCGATTATCAAGGCATCCAGCTTCACCGGCGAAGGAATCGACGAGGTACTGCGTTCCATCGCCAGATACGTGCCGACTCCGTCCAAGCACGCGCCATATATTGGAAAGAACAGCAAGAACGAAGACGTGGAAGTCATCACCGACGTCAGCGCCGACCCGGTAATCTATGTCTACAAGACAATCGCAGATCCTTTTATGGGAAAAATTTCCTACGCAAAGGTTCTCTCCGGAACGGTTAAGTTGGGACAGGAGCTGTACAACCCGAGATCACAGAAATCCGAAAAGCTGGGTTCCATGTTCTTCGTAAGAGGCAAGCAGCAGGAGAACGCAACGGAAGTTCCGGCGGGCGATATGGTGGCTCTGGCAAAACTGCAGCACACCAAAACCGGCGATACGCTGTGCCTCAAGGCAAAAGCGGTAACCATGCCGGGAATCAACTTCCCGAAGCCGAACTACTTCGTTGCCGTTGAGCCGGCAGAGAAGAAGGACGAGGAGAAGATGGCGCAGGGTCTGCACAAGCTGATGGAAGAAGATCCATCCTTCGTACTGGAAAGAAATGTGGAGACACACCAGTCCCTTCTGGGCGGCCAGGGAGATATCCAGATCGGTATCATCCGTGCAAAGCTGAAGGAAAGATACGGCGTATCCGTAAAGGTAATCCCGCAGAAGATCGCATACAGAGAGACCATCAAGGGTTCCTCCGATGTACAGGGTAAGCACAAGAAGCAGTCCGGCGGTGCCGGTCAGTATGGTGACGTATGGATTCGGTTCTCCCCATCTCAGCAGAACTTCGAATTCTCCGAAGAGTTGTTCGGCGGTTCCATTCCGAAGAACTACGTTCCGGCAGTTGAAAAGGGATTGCTGGAATGCATGGACAAGGGTCCTCTGGCAGGATGCAAGGTTCAGAACGTAAAGGCTGTTCTTTACGACGGTTCTTATCACGACGTGGACTCCAACGAAGTGTCCTTCAAGATTGCCGCTTCCCTGGCATTCAAGAAAGGTATCGTAGCGGCAAATCCTTGCCTGCTGGAGCCAATCATGAAGCTGGAAATCACCGTTCCGGAAAAGTACACCGGCGATGTGATGGGCGACATGAACAAGAGAAGAGGCCGCATCCTGGGCATGGAGCCGACGGACAACGGCAAAACCAAGCTGCTGGCAGAAGCACCGCAGTCCGAGCTCTTCGATTACGCAATCGTTCTGAGAGCAATGACTCAGGCAAGAGGAACCTTCACCGTGGAATTCTCCAAGTATGAAGAGCTTCCGGCTCACCTGGCAGAAAAGGTCATCGAAGCCCACAAGGCCGAGGTGGAAAAGGAACACAAATAGGATAATTGAGACAAATAGGATCATTGAGAAGAGAGGCGCACTGCACGTACCGTGCAATGCGCCTTTTGCTTTTTGGCATCAAAAAGCGGAGCTGCTACAGCAGCTCCGCGACATCATAATTCTTTCCGATGAAAACCGGGATTCGATCTCGGAAAATCCTTCCCGAATAGGCCTCGTGAGGGAAATCCACGAAGGTGTTTTGTTTGGAATCGTGGGGGATGGTTCGGTATAACGGGTCCCCGATGATATATCGGGATTTTCGAATCAGTTCCGCCAGCACATCCTCCGGGAAACCGTGGTCCACATCCGGCCAGACGGCGAAGGCCCGGAGTCCGTGGCGGCAATCCGGCGTCAATTGGTTGATTGCGGCGGCCAGAGACTGGGCGAACACCTCTTCCCCGATAATCAGAATCTGACCGTCCGGGACGTCCCAGCGTTCGTGCGCCGGATTGCCTTTCCAGAGGCAGATTCCTTCGGAATCTCCTTTTTTCTTTGCCAGCAGCATTCGGAGGGAGCCGGAGGTTCCATCCAAGGCTCCATGCGAATCTTCTTCCAAAGAAGCCCGCTTCTTCTCATACGCTTTTTTTGCCAGTTTCGGAAGGTGGGCGGCGCCGTAGGCGCCGATGGGTGTGCCTTCCACGTAAGGAATTCCGGCGGTCTGTTCCATGTAGCGGGCGAGGCGCCGGCCGCAGGAGGAAACCACCACGTTCACCGAAGCGCGGAAGATGTGCCGAAGGGAATCAAAGGATTCTCCCATGGCGGCGCAGCAGTTCACCGGGATGCCGGCATCTTCGAAGACTTTGCGCATGGCGTCCACATTTCCGTTAATGGAAAAATCCAGCGGCGTTACGCCCAGCAGGTTCACCGAGAAGGATTCCGGGCCGGCAGCGCCCTCTAAAGTATTCGCGGAGCAATCCGGGCCTCCCGAAGAGCTGACGCGATACGGGCTTTCCAACGAATCGGCGAAGCGTTTCACCCATTCCGTCAGGGCGGCGCCCACACCGGCCACGTAAGAACGGTTTCCTGTAGTGGTTACCGGGAGCATGGGAACGCCGGTGCGTTTTTCCAGCAGGTGAGCCACGCCCTTGCAGTCAAAGGCGATGATGTGGGGAATGGAGCCGCTGCACAGGGTGACGAAGCGGGGCTTCAGATCTCGAACGGCGTGAGTCACGTCGTCAATCAATACGTTGTCGTCCCCCAGGACCGCCGTCATTTCATCCAGCCCCGAGACGAACATCAGGCTGTCGGTGTCAAACCACCGCGGCTCGTCGTGGGTGGAGTAGGTGGAGTTGCATCCCGAAGGATCGTGGATGACGGTCATTCCACCCAGCTCGTAGAGTGCCGAGCAGACACCGGAAACGTCCGCCGTATATGTACTGGTAAAAACATGTGTCTGATAATCACTCACCGCATTCACACTCCCATCCTTTTACTTGAACCAGGTCCCGCATCGGCTTCGGGTTCCGGAAGGCGTCGGAAATCAGATCCATCAGCCGGCGGAGGCCCCGGTAGCCATACATTCCCGCGTTTTCCACCTCGTTGACGAAGTAATCCGAGTCCATAAAATAAGCGCTTTTCTGCCCGATGCACAGGATTTTGCCCGCGTGGCCCCGCTGCATTTGCCGGATATTCCAGCCGTAAGTTTCGTAGATACGAAGGGTCGGCTTGGTGTTCCGAAGCTTCTGGAATACATCCTCCGACTCGGTAAAGTTGTCCACCATCACGGATTCCACGTTGAAACCGTGATCCAGCAGGAACTGCGCCAGCTCCAGCGGGCAGTCCACCGCCGTGTAATCGATGGAAACCGGCGTGTCTTCCAACAGGGATTGGGTTTCCCGGATGCACGCTTCCGTCCGCGCCCTCTCCGAATCCAGGAAGGATTGTTTCGGTTCCGGAATGCCCAGTATGGACGCCGCTTTTCGCAGGTCCTCGTCGTATTCATCGTAGGCGTAGCCCGGGCGCATCCGGTACCACGGCTGCTTTTGGCGAATTTCCAAATCCTTGGCGGCGGCGATGCCGCTCTTGTGGAACAGGAAATTGCAGGTGGATTCCGCCATGGTCAGGTATTCATCGTAATCCTTGCAATTGCAGGCCTCCAAGACCTTAATGCCGTTGGCTTCCAGCAGGGAGACCAGGTCGCAGTATGCTCCTTTGTGAGGGAAGCAGTTGCCCAGAAGGGTGACCTGCTTCGGATTTTTCGCTTCGGTATAGCGGAGCACTCGATGCATCTGCCGCCACAGGGACGGAACCACCGGATTGGTGCGGCGCATAATCGGGTCCATGTAACAGTCCACGAAATCGATTTCCGGAAATTCTTTTGCCAGAATATTGTATACCCGCTGGTAGTTGACCGCCATAAAATGATGGATGCAGCTGGTGAAAATCATCATCATGCGGGGTTTTTCCGGCAGCTCCCGGATGACCCGTTCCACCCCGTGCTGCAGCATTTCTTCCATGTCCCCTTCCAGGATGTTCTCTTCGCCTACGGTGATGGTGGACATTTTGTCCATGCGGCCCAGCTCCGCGGTGGTGAGCACTACGCCCCGGAGGCAGCTGGTAGGACAGACGAAAATCTGGTGCCCTTGAGGTACCAGGGTGGCGATGTGGACGATGTTCCACACGCCCCGAACCGGGGAGGCGTAGGCCAGCCCGATGTCGGCGGAATATTCGTAATCCATATCCCGAATCTCACGAAATGCTCCTTCCATGCGGGTGCTGTGGAGGGCGGAATTTCTTTTTGTGAGATTATCCTTCTGAATATCACTGAGCTTCTGAATCATGGGTGTTCTCCTTGTCATAATCCGCCAGCATTTTGCGCGCCAGATCCCGAACGGCATTGACGTAATCCGAATCCGGTGCGGTCTCGAACACCGGCAGGCCTTGAACCTCCGCATCGGAAATGGCATTTTCCCGAGGCAGATCGGCGGCGATGTCCGTGTGAATGTCCGCCGCCAGGGTTTCCACTTTGGCACGCTCGTCCGGCACATCTCGGCGGTTCAGAATCAGGCCGCCCAAGGAAGCGTAGCCCCGCTCCCGGAAGTTCTCCACCGCCATGGCGATATTGGCTGCCGCGTAGATGGCCATGTTCTCGCCGGAGGTGACGATGTAGACCCGGTGGGCATAGCCCTCCCGGATGGGCATGGCGAAGCCGCCGCACACCACATCCCCCAGCACATCGTAGAGCACCACGTCCGGTTGGATGATGTCGAAGGCATCTCGGGCTTCCAGCGCCTCGAAGGCGGCGGCGATGCCTCGCCCGGCACAGCCCAGGCCCGGTGTGGGACCGCCGGCTTCCGCACAGACGATGTCCTTATATCCTACATGTACCAGATCCGCCAGATCCGCCGAATCTCGCTTCTGCCGGAGCACGTCCAGCATGGTGTCGATGCGCTGACCGCCGTGAAGGTACAAGGTGGAGTCCGCTTTCGGGTCACAGCCTACCTGCAGCACGCGCAGCCCCATTTCAGCAAAGGCACAGGACAGGGCAGTGGTAACCGTGGACTTTCCGATGCCTCCTTTTCCGTATATTGCAAAACGATACATTGTTTTCTCCTTCCGATTCCGGTACAAGATAGTTTTTTCAATCTGTAAAATCATCCTAATCATAGCACAAACGGACTTCCGATACCATGGGGGTCAAACATGAAGAAGTGTTGGGGCAAACATCTTTTATTCTTCACATTGATGTGATATTATGTCAATCTGTGATTAAAGAAAGGGCAAAGATGATTATACAGAAAAAAAGCAAGAGGAAAATAGCTTTGATGGTAATAAAGATTCTGGTGATTTTGGGCATTCTGGGACTTCTAATCGTCCTGGGAATGGACCGGCAGGTGAAAAAGGAAGGCGGCAAGCACCTCACCACTTTGGAGGAGAGCCGATACACGAAGGCCAAGCCGGCAGACTGTGCGCTGGTGCTGGGTGCTTCGGTGTACGTGGACCGGAAGCCGTCGCCGATGCTGAAGGACCGGCTGGACCGGGGGATTGAGCTGTACAAGGCCGGAATCGTGAAGAAACTTCTGTTCAGCGGCGACAACGGTCAGGTGGAATACAATGAAGTGGAAGCCATGAAGGAATACGCCTTGAAGGCGGGAGTGAAGAAAAAGGACATATTCCTGGATCACGCGGGCTTCTCCACCTACGAATCCGTTTACCGGGCGAAGAGCGTTTTTGCGGTGAAAAGCATGATTGTAGTGACGCAGCAGTACCACGAGTATCGGGCGCTGTACACCGGCGAGAAGTTGGGCCTGGAGGTAGAAGGCATTCCGGCAGAGGATGTGACCTACCGCGGGCAGACCATGAGAGATCTGCGAGAGGTGCTGGCTCGGGCAAAGGATATGGGCAAGTGCATGTACGAACCGGAACCCACCTTCCTGGGAGACGTGATTCCCATCAGCGGAGACGGACGGAAAACCTGGTAGTGCCGGAATATTTTGCAATACGATAGGGGGCTTCGGGGAAGCCCCTTTTGTTTTACTGAAAAAACAAAATGACGGGGCGAAAAACAATTGCGAGGGCGGCCGAATTTTGGTATAATAACTGCGTATTATTTTTAAATATATTTGCGCGAATATAAGGAATTTTCGAGAAGGTGGCGATGAAACGGGACCTGGGTTCTTCATCACTCTCCGGACGGAAAAACCTTATCTTTTTTATTTTTTGGAAGTTTTTTAGGCACCCGCGGGGCGCGGGGAAAGAAAGGGAGGGCATGATGAAAAAGTACATTTTTGTAACCGGAGGCGTTATTTCCGGACTTGGAAAGGGAATTACGGCGGCGGCGCTGGGGCGGCTGCTGAAGTCCCGGGGGTACAAGGTGGCCTCTCAGAAATTGGATCCGTACATCAATATCGATCCGGGAACCATGAGCCCGTATCAGCACGGCGAGGTGTTCGTCACGGAGGACGGCGCGGAGACGGACCTGGACCTGGGCCATTACGAGCGCTTTATCGATGAGAATTTGAATCGCTATTCCAATCTCACCACGGGAAAGGTGTACTGGAACATCCTGAACAAGGAGCGGAACGGGGAATATCTGGGCAGCACCGTGCAGGTGATTCCGCACGTGACGGATGAAATCAAATCCTTCATCTACACGGTGGGCCGCACCACGGATGCGGATGTGATTATCACGGAAATCGGTGGCACCGTGGGAGATATCGAGAGCCAGCCGTTCCTGGAGGCCATCCGTCAGGTGGCCATCGAAGTGGGACGGGAGAACAGCATGTTCATCCACGTTACCCCTCTTCTGCATGTAACGAGCAGCGGGGAGTACAAGACGAAGCCGACCCAGCATTCGGTAAAGGAACTGCGAGGCCTGGGCATTGCACCGGATGTGTTGGTGCTTCGTGCCGAGGGAGATATCGACGATGAAATCCGTGAGAAAATCGCCATGTTCTGCAACGTGAAGCCGGATTGCGTCATCTGCAACAAGGACGTGCCGGAGCTGTATTACGCACCGGTAATGCTGGAAGAATCCCGCTTCAGTGAAATCGTGTGCCGAGAACTTGGACTGGATCCGGGGGTATTGGATCTGCACGAATGGAACGAAATGCTGCAGCGGATTGAATCCCGCCGGGGTCATGTGACCATCGGACTGATCGGAAAATACACCAAGCTCCACGATGCTTACCTTTCCGTGGCAGAGGCGCTGCATCACGGAGGCTACGAAAACAGCGTGCACGTGGACATCCGCTGGATCGAATCGGAGGATTTGGAGGAACAGGATCCGGGAACCATTCTGGGGGATGTGGACGGCATTCTGGTGCCGGGCGGCTTCGGCGTCCGGGGCGTGGAAGGCAAAATGCAGGCGGCTCGGTATGCCCGGGAGCACGATGTGCCGTATCTGGGAATCTGCCTGGGCATGCAGACCGCGGTGATGGAATTTGCACGGGATGTGCTGGGCTATGAGGATGCGGACTCCGCCGAGTTCAACGAGGAGAGCACCCACAAGGTCATCGACTTCATGCCGGATCAGCGGGGCAACATCCCGAAGGGCGGCACCATGCGGCTGGGGGCATATCCTTGCGTCATTCGCAGCGGAAGCATTTTGGAACAGGCATACGGGAAAAAAGAAATTCAGGAACGCCACCGTCACCGGTACGAATTCAACAACGAGTATCGGGAGGCGATTCAGCTGGCGGGAATGGACGTTACAGGCACATCGCCGGACGGTCGTCTGGTGGAAGCGGTGGAAATTCCGGCCTTGAGGTTCTTCGTGGGCGTGCAGTATCATCCGGAATTCAAATCCCGCCCGAATGCCGCACATCCGCTGTTCCGGGAACTGGTTCGGGCAGCCATGCAGAAGTAGGGAAAATTCATTTTCATTTTCTCGTTTGATGCCATAGAAGTATTGAATAACCGGGGAATCTAGACTACAATAGAAGTCTAAAAAGAAAGCAATTTCGAAACCAATAATGGAAGCAAAGGAGTGGGAAGAATGGAAATTAGAATTGAAGAAATTATCAATGCAATCGCCACTTCGGCGAAGGATACAGAATACTACTACGACACCGAAACCGGAGATCTGGAAATGACCATCGACGGGGAGATTCTGGGAAACAGGGATATCGATTTGACCGATGATGAACGGTACATCCGCCTGCCGGATCGGTATGAACTGGATGAAAAGAAGATGGTGACGGATTTCGCCCGCCATGCGGACGATCCGGTGCTTCGGGCAAAGCTGCTCCAGGTGATTTCTCAGGATGACAGCCTGAACCTGTTCCGGGAGACGGTGCAGGATCTGAACGTCTCCGTTCACTGGGACCACTACCGGGAAGCGGCCTTCCGCAAAGTGGCGATGGAATGGTGCGACTACAACGATATCGATTACGTGGATGAGAATCGGGATCGGGTCATTGAAGGTGCGGTATACCGCCACTTCAAGGGAAAGAAGTACCGTGTTCTGGGCGTGGCAAAGCACAGCGAGACGCTGGAGGAGCTGGTGATTTACCAATCCATGGATGCGGACAAGGTGCTGTGGGCGCGCCCGAAGAAAATGTTCTGCAGTAAAGTGACCGTGGACGGCGAAGAGAAGGAGCGGTTCGAACTGGTTGAAAGGCCTTAAAACATTGACATTTCGGCGTTTTGGTGATAAAATACAATGCTACAACGAAGCCTTTGGCAGGGAATCTGCTACGGGCTTCGTCCTTTGACTGCTTAAAGATATTCACCGGCGAACCGAAGGGTAGAGGGACAACATATGAACAACAAGAAGTATGACGGCGTTTATTATGAAGGGCCGTATGTGGAGACACTGAAGGAAGTTATTGAGAACACGGTGGCGGAATATCCGGATCGCACGGCCTACATGTACAAGGACGTGCATAAGGATCCTTTCCAATCCATCACCTATAAGGAATTTGACGTGCAGCGCCGGGCGCTGGGAACCGCGCTTCTCGGCATGGGCCTCAAGGACAGCAAGATTGCGGTGACCGGAGAGAACTCCCATCGCTGGGCGCTCTCTTATTTTACCGTTGTGACGGGTGTGGGCGTCATCGTTCCGATTGACAAGAGCCTCCAGATTGGAGAAATTGAGAACTTGCTGCGCCGCGCCGATGTGGAGCTGCTGTTCGTCTCCCCGAAGATGGTGGATTCTCTGATTCCGTGCCTGGATGCGGTGGAGTCCCTTCGGTATCTGGTAATTACGGATTCTCCGGAAAAGGATTATTCCAAGTATCGAGAGGATTCCCGAATTCTGCTTCAGTCCGAATTGGTCAAAGTGGGTAAAAGAAAACTTCGGGAAGGTCACTGCGAGTACGAGGAGGCGGAAGTAAACGCGGACGATCTGTCCACGATTCTGTTTACCTCCGGCACCACCGGCCTGGCCAAGGGCGTAATGCTTTCCCATCGGAACCTGGCACAGAACGTGTACAACATGTCCAAGTTCTTCCGTATTCCGGATGGTGGTCGGGTGCTGTCGGTACTGCCGATTCACCATGCTTACGAAATGAGCTGCACCGTGATGACCAGTTTTTACCAAGGAGCCACGGTGGTAATCTGCGAAGGCCTGAAGCACATTCAGTCCAACTTCGCTGAGGCGGAGTGCAGCGTTATGCTGGGCGTTCCCCTGATTTTTGAGAACATGCACCGGAAGGTATGGAAGCAGGCAGAGAAGAGAGGTTCTCTTTCCAAACTGCAGAGAGGAATCGCCCTGTCCAAGAAGATGAAGTTCCAGAACCATCCGAGGGCGACCCGGAAGATGTTCCAGACCATTCACAAGCTGTTCGGCAAGAACCACTACATGTTCATTGCCGGCGGTGCGGCAATCGATCCTGCGGTGATCGATGATTTTGAAGCCATGGGATTCCCGATGTTCCAGGGATACGGAATGACGGAATGCTCCCCGATTATTGCCATGAACTCGGATCGGTATCGGAAATCCGAAGCGGCAGGCAAACCGCTGCCGGGTACCGAAGTTCGAATTGTGGATGAGAATGAGGAAGGCATCGGCGAGATTATCGCAAAGGGACCGTCGGTGATGCAGGGATATTACAAGGATCCGGAGAACACGGCGAAAACCTTGCGGGACGGATGGCTGTACACCGGCGATTACGGATACTTCGATGAAGACGGCTTCCTGTTCATTACCGGACGGAAGAAGAATGTCATCGTCACCAAGGGCGGAAAGAATATTTTCCCGGAAGAGGTAGAATACTACCTACAGCTGGATGAGCGGATTCAGGAAGTCATCGTCTACGGCAAGCATGACGATACAAAGGATGACCTGGTCTGCACGGCAATCATCTATCCGAACTACAGCGTTCTTCGGGAACAGGGCGTTCAGGAAGATGGAGAGATTTACCGCGTCCTTCGAAAAATCGTGGACGACGCCAACGACAAGATGCCGCCGTATAAGAGGGTAAAGCGGATTGAGGTTCGAGATGAAGAATTCATCAAGACCACCACCCTGAAGATAAAGAGATTTGAGGAACAGAACTATGAATACAAATTTGATGATCGGTCGATCCATTCCGGCAGAAGAGTATAAGGAAATCCGCCGGCAGGAGCGGGCGGAAATGGACCGGATTCAGGAACAGATTGACAACTGGTCCAACCCCCGCGTACAGTACCGAGGACACGATATTCCGGTGGACCTAAAGGATATGCTGGAGACCACGGTGGCACATTTTCCGGAGCGGGCCCTGTTCAAGCAGAAGTTCAACCGAAACGAGCCTTTCCGGGAAATCACATTCCGCCAAGTGCTGGACGATGTGTATGCGCTGGGAACCGCATTTCTGGATTTGGGACTGCGGGAGAAGAAAATCGGCGTCATCGGAAAGAACAGCTATCAGTGGTGTGAAACATATTTGGCGGTAACCGGCGGCGTGGGCGTCATCGTTCCGCTGGACAAGGAACTCCACGAAGAGGAACTGAAGCAGATTACCGTCAAGGGTGAACTCAGCGCCGTCATTACGGTGGAGAACAAATATTACGAGACATTCAAAGCCATCAAGGAAAGCGGAGAATCTCAGCTGGAATACGTAATCAACGTGGCCATGGAAGAGGATGAGTCGCCGAAGGACGGATACATCTCCTGGAATAAGCTTCGGGAGACGGGCCGGAAAGCGGTGCACAACGGCGATCGAAAATACATCGATGCCCCGGTAGTCAATACGGACCTGTCGGTCATTCTTTTTACATCCGGCACCACCGACGTATCCAAGGGCGTAATGCTGAACCAGAAGAACTTGGTGCTGGACACCTATCTGGCACAGACCCTTCTGGAAGTGCGCCAGGGAGAGGATACCTTCTTCTCCATCCTGCCACTGCACCACACCTATGAGTGTACGGCCACCTTCCTGGAGTGCGTGTACAACGGAACTACTATGGCGATTTGTCAGGGTCTGAAATATATCGTAAAGGATATGCAGGAAACCCGGCCGAACCTGCTGCTGGGCGTTCCGGTTATCTTCGAAAATCTGTACAACAAGATTACGAGAAACGTTCGGAAGAGCGGCAAGGAAAAACAGCTGAACACCCTGTTCCGAATCAACCGGGTGACGAAGAAAATCGGCCTGGATATTTCTAAGCGGGCCACCAAGCAGATTACGGAGCTCTTTGGCGGAGAGCTTCGCACGGTCATCTGCGGAGGTGCGGCGGTGGACGGGGACATCCTGGATTACTTCGGCGATCTGGGATTCCGGAGCGTGCAGGGATACGGCCTGACGGAGTGCTCTCCGGTTATCGCTTTGAATCCGGACAACGCCAAATTCATCAACAACAAGTCCGCCGGATACCTTTTCCCGCTGAGCGAGTGCAAGATTGTGGATAAGGATGAGGACGGATGCGGCGAGATCTGCTTGCGCGGTCCGACGGTGATGATGGGATATTACAAGGATCCGGAGCGGACGGCAGAGGCCATCGATTCCGACGGCTGGTACCACACCGGCGATCTGGGATACATCGATGAACAGGAGTACGTCTACATCACCGGTCGAAAGAAGAGCATTATCATCACCGGAAACGGTAAGAACGTGTACCCGGAGGAGCTGGAGTTCTACCTCCAGAAGAGCGAATACATCAGCGAGAGCATGGTGTGGGGCGATGAAACCAATGCAGACCCGACTCGCCGCGGTATATATGCTACCATCCGGGTGAACAAGGAGGCCATCGAGGATAAATTCGGTGCGGATTACTCCAAAGAGCAGGTGACGGAATTTATCAACCGAGAGGTGGATAAAGCCAATGAGAAGCTGCCGCTGTTCAAGAAAATCACCCACGTAATCATTCGGGAGCGAGAATTCAATAAGACCACGACGCACAAGATCCTGCGCCGAGATGAGGACAACAAATGGGCATAGGAGGCACGGGGATGACAGAGAGAAGATATCCTGCGATTGTGATTGACCACGAGAGCCTGAGACATAATGTAAAAACAATTTGCGATTGGTGCGAGGATACCGGGATTTTTGTGGCCGGCGTCATCAAAGGGGCCAACGGTATTCTGTCGGTGGCGGAAGATTACGTGGCCGGCGGCACAAAGATGATTGCCTCCTCTCGCATGGAGCAGCTGAAGCGCTGCCGCGAGGGAAACATCGGTGTTCCCTTGCTGATGATTCGGGTGCCGATGCTTTCGGAATTGGACGAGCTGGTGCAGGTGGCGGATTGCAGCCTGAACAGTGAACTGGTTACCCTGCGGGCGCTGGACAAGGCGGCCGAAGCCCACGGCGTGGTGCACAACGTGGTGCTGATGGCGGACCTGGGCGACCTGAGGGAAGGCTACTTCAACTACGATGAGCTGGTGGAAACCGCAGAAACCGTGGAACGGGAACTGCCCCACCTCCACCTGGCGGGAATCGGAACCAATCTGGGCTGCTACGGATCGGTAATGGCCACGGAAGATAAAATGCAGGAGCTGGCGGACCTGGCGATTCGGGTGGAGAAATCCATCGGCCGGGAGCTGGAAATCGTGTCCGGCGGAGCCACATCCAGCCTGATGGGCGTGTTCGGCGGATACATGCCGGAGAAAATCAACATGCTGCGCATTGGCGCGGCCGCTCTGGCGGGATCGCTGGAGGACATGCGGGTTTGCTACGGATATTCGGAAATGGATGCATTGCGAGATGATGCTTTTACCCTGGAAGCCCAGGTAGTGGAAGTCAAAAAGAAGGCCTCTCATCCAATCGGGCAGCTGGGCGTGGATGCTTTCGGCAAGAAACAGACCTATGTGGACCGGGGCGAGCGAACCCGGGCGCTGGTGGCCGTGGGTCGCGCCGACTACGGAGAAATTTCGGATCTGGTGCCGACGATAGAGGGCATGGAAGTCATCGGGGCTTCGGGCGACCACACCATTCTGGATATTGAAGATGTTAAAGAGCCGATTGAAATCGGAGATATAATTACGTTTAAACTGAAGTATTCCGCGATTCTGAGAATTACCGGAAGCGAAAATGTTCGAAGATATGAAAGGAGCAACTAGAACATGGCGAATGCAATGCATGAAATGACGAAGGTCGGTTACGATAACCTGGTGAAGGAACTGGAGAACTGCACCGGCCCGATGCGGCTGGAGATTGCGGCAAGACTGAAGGAAGCGATTTCCTACGGAGATATTTCCGAGAACTCGGAATACGATGCAGCGAAGGAAGCGCAGGCAGAGAACGAAGACCGCATCAAGGAAATCGAGGAAATTCTGAGAACCGCAAAGGTTGTGGATGCCGATGACCTGGAATCCGAGGGAACCGTGCAGACCGGTGTTACGGTTCGCGTAAAGGACCTGGTATACGATGAAGAGATGACATACCAGATTGTAGGAAACACCGAGGCGGATCCGTTCAACGGAAAGCTGTCCAACGTATCCCTGGTAGGCGAGCACCTGATTGGCACAAAACAGGGCGACGTTGTGGAATTCTCCGTACCGGAGGGAACCGCAAAATACGAGATTTTGGAAGTTTTATAGGAAGTTTGTACGCGCAGCACATTGCAGAAAGGAAAAGAAAAAGGAAAAGACATGAGTAACGATAATCACAATGCTCCCGAGACCGTGGAACTGACCGCAGAAGAAGTCAGCGAACAGAGAAAAATCCGCAGAGAGAAATTGCAGGAACTTCGTGATATGGGCAGAGATCCATTTGTACAGGAAACGTACAATGTAACTGCACACAGCAAGGACATCAAGGAGAACTTCGAAGCCATGGAAGGCGAGGAAGTTGCCATTGCCGGTCGTATTATGAGAAAAAGAATCATGGGCAAGGCGGCGTTCTTCGATGTACAGGATAAGCAGGGCAGAATTCAGTGCTATATCAAGAGAGATGATATCGGCGTCGATGAGTACAAAATCTTCAAGACCTACGACATTGGTGATATCGTGGGCCTGCGCGGTTTTGTCTTCAAGACCCGTACCGACGAGGTATCCGTTCACACTCAGGAGCTGACCCTTTTGGCAAAATCCCTGCAGGTGCTGCCGGATAAGTGGAGCGGCCTTCAGGATATCGATCTGAGATATCGTCAGCGTTATGTAGACCTGATCATGAACGAAGATGTTCGGGAAACCTTCTACAACCGTGCGAAGATTGTAAAGACCGTTCGGGAAGTATTGGAAGAGGATTACGGATTCCTGGAAGTAGAGACCCCGGTCCTCCAGACCATCGCCGGCGGTGCAAACGCTCGTCCGTTCAACACCCACCACAACGCCCTGGACTTCGACCTGAAGCTGAGAATCTCCCTGGAGCTTCCGCTGAAGAGACTGATTGTCGGCGGACTGGACAGAGTATACGAGCTGGGCAAGGTTTTCCGTAACGAAGGTATGGACAAGAACCACAGCCCGGAATTCACCTCCATGGAAGCGTATATGGCATACGGCAACCTGGAAGATATGATGGACCTGATGGAACAGGTTGTGTATAAGTGCGCGATGGCGGTAAACGGTTCTCCGATTATCACCTACGAAGGAAAGAGCTTCGATGTTACTCCGCCGTGGAACAAGATCGATATGACGGAGACCGTTATCAAGGTAACCGGAATTCCGTTCGACAAAATCGACGATGATGAAGAAGCTCGTGCCGCAGCAATCAAGTACGGCATGAACGAGGAAGACGTAAAGAACTGGACGCGCGGCAAAATCATCGCCGAGATGTTCGAAGAATACTGCGAGGACCTGCCGGGCCTGCTGGACGGACCGGTATTCCTCACCGGACATCCGGTAGACGTATCCCCGCTGTCCAAGAGAGACCCGAAAGACCCGAGAATCACTCGTCGTTTCGAGGCATACATCAACGGATGGGAACTGTCCAACGCCTTCTCCGAGCTGAATGACCCAATCGACCAGTACGAGAGATTTGCAGAGCAGCAGAGAGAACTGGACCTGGGTATCGACGACGAAGCACACCCGATGGACACCGACTACGTCAATGCACTGGAAATCGGTCTGCCTCCAACAGGCGGCATCGGAATCGGTATTGACCGCCTGGTAATGCTCATCACAGATTCCACAACCATCCGTGACGTACAGCTCTTCCCGGTTATGAAGCCGCTCGCAGGCGAGTAAGCTTCGAAGAAGCGCCACTCGACTGCGCCGAGGAAAAGCGCAAACGGGTTTGCGCCCGAGGCGAGCGGCGAATGCAGCGGATGGAGCATTGCCACGACTGGGCAGAAAAGGAGCAATGCGACAGGAGTCGCGAAAGCCGAGTCAGAACTAGCGAGCTCCGCAGGAGCCGAATAGAAAACAAAAATGCCGACTTCAAACGTCTGTTTTGCGGTCGGCATTTTTGTTTACCGATTGATGGGCATAAGCATGTTGGCGCTATCCTCCCCGCAAAGCCTTTGTCTTCCGCCTGGTCACGCCAACACGCCCCGGATTTTCCAGGCCGACCAACGTCCATGTTGGCGTCGACCTCCCCGCAAATCCTTTGTCTTCCGCCTGGTCACGCCAACAAGCTCAGGCTTATTCTTGTGGCCCTTACCATTGACATCCTTGCCGGGACAAGTGAAGAGTAAAAAGATTGCGAAATGATCGCGGTTCGCAATCAAAAAAGATATAATGAAAAAAAGAGGAGGTGACATCAATGGAAAGAACTGCAAGTGTATTTGCACGTGTTGAACCTGAAGTGAGAGAACAGGCGGAGCAGGTACTCGATCGACTCGGTATTCCAATGTCCAATGCAGTGGGAATGTTTCTGAGACAGATTGTGCTTCAAAGGGGAATTCCTTTTGAAATGAAACTTCCATCCTGTGAAGAACCGGTTTCATATGGCTCTTTGACAAAAGAGCAATTCAGTATAGAGATAGAGAAAGGGATGGAAGATATTAAGGCTGGCAGAGTGTATTCGGCGGATGAAGTTGAAGCAGAAATGAAACAGGAATTTGGTATTTGAAGTATAAGGTGACGTATACAGCAGCGGCAAAGAAGGATTTACGAAATATTTTCAGATATATTTCAGAGAGATTGCTAGCACCCCAAAATGCTGCAGGGCAGACTGAACGGATTATGGCTGCTATTCGAAGATTGGATACCATGCCAAAAAGAAATCGCCTTTAAGAGAAAGAACCGTGGCACAGCAGAGGACTTCGATTTTTCCCGGTAGACAATTACCTGGTATTTTACAAGATAGATGAAGAAACTGAAATGGTATACGTAGTGCGAATTATGTATAGCGGACGTGATATCCATAAACTGTTACGGCAAACAGAAGATGCTTTAGAAACCTAGAAGGGGAGGGCGCATGAACAAAAAGTGGCTTTTAGTAATCCTGTTGATTGCATCGGCATCGTTTAATTTTGTTTTGTTAACGTTGCCGGAATCCCCGAAGGAAACGTGTTGACGTTGGATGGTAATGCCAAAGACAGAATGTACCATTCTGATGAGGACATCATTTATAATCTCGATAAGAATAGGTTCGCAGCACAGACAGACAAGCAGCCCCGTGATTTCGAAGTTCGAAGTCGTGGGTCTACTTTTACTTTTTTCTGTGGTACAATATATGTATTGCGAAAGGCAGTGCAGCATTATTGAGAGCAAAGGCTTGGATGAAGTAATTGAAAGAAGGACGGCCATGGAATCCATTGAACAAAACAGCCTTTATGGGCGGAAATTTTCAATAGCAAAAGAGAACCCATCGATTCCCGGATGCACAATTTCAAAAGAAATTCATAGCGGCGAGAATTATATTACCGTTTTTTCACTGGCGAAGAACACGGACATTAGCGCCGAGATTTACCCTTACTATAAGATGATCGTTGTTGCAGCCGGAAGTCTGGAGGTGTATGGAAACAATGGTTTTACCCGAAACCTGGAAACCGGGGACAGCATCGTGACACTGACAGACACGCCGATGGGCATGCGAACGTCAGAAGGAACCGTTTATACCGAAGTAGCAGTAAGAAAGGATGATATTATGAACGAATTAATTAAAGCCGGAGAGGTTTTTCGTTTGGCAGAACTTGTACCTTATTCGGATGGCAAAATTGTAAATATGGATGTGGTGCACAACGATAAAATGAAATTCGTTGTCATGGCATTTGACGAGGGAACCGGGCTGTCGGAACATGCTGCTCCCGGGGAGGCAATCATATTCGCGCTGGATGGCGAGGGGGTCATCGGTTACGAGGGCGAGGAACATCCGATTCAAGCCGGTGAGAACTTCCGCTTTGCGAAAGGCGGGCTCCATTCGGTAAAAGCAACGAGGAAATTTAAGATGGCACTTCTTCTTACGTTGGAATAGGGAGGTGGCGAATATGGGGATAGACCCGTTTAAGGAGTATTTGAGAGAATCTGAACCGGATAAGGTGTACAAAGGATATGCTTGGAGCACAGCAATCGGGCTTCAGGCGGTGGATGGACTCAAGCCATCTAAATACTTGATTGAGACTGCCATTCAAAATATTGAAGGCAAGATTACAATGAAAGAAGCGCAGAATCTTATCGACAGTTACTATGAAGAACGTCCGATGCACTTGATGGAGGGGGAACGTACGGAAGAAGCGGATAAGGTTTCTTCTCGTATTGCGGAAATTCTCTCCGAAACAGCGTTCTCGTTTTCGCCCAATGAATATATTTCTATTCACCGTAAACTATTTCAGGGAATTTACGAACACGCTGGAAAGATTAGAGATTATAATATTACAAAGAAAGAGTGGATCCTTGATGGAGAAACTGTTGTGTACGGCAGTGCTTCCGAACTGATGGCAACCCTGGAATATGATTTTTCACAGGAGAGGAATTATAGCTATAGAGGGCTGTCGATGGATGAAATCATTCATCATTTGGCGGTTTTTATCTCGAGGTTATGGCAAATCCATATTTTCGGCGAAGGAAATACGAGAACAACGGCCGTGTTCTTCATCAAGTATTTGAGAACACTGGGCTTCTCTGCAACCAATGATATTTTTGCGGAAAATGCGTGGTATTTCCGAAATGCACTTGTTCGTGCAAACTATACGAACCTTCAAAAAGGTATTCACGAAACAACAGAGTATCTGGAAACGTTTCTCAGAAATCTGCTTTTGAACGAGAAAAATGAACTTCATAATCGAGATCTTCATATAGGTGAAACTTTGAATAAAGAAAAAGTGGACATTCGAGTCGCTAAAGTGGACATTCAAGATAAAAAAGTGGATATTCAAAACAAGAAAGTGGACATTTTAAGTGTACTTGCCGAGAGAGGAGGGAGCTTTTCGATAAAAACAACGGTTCATATCCATAGGCTTTTCGACAAATATGGTTTTGATGGAGTATTCGGAAGAAGTGCAGTTATGGAGATTCTTGAGCTAAAAGAGTCAGGTGCATCAAAACTTCTTTCCAATCTGATGCAGGCAGATATTATCGAGCCGGTATCTGGTCACGGAAAAGGAAAGTATAAATTCAAGAAGTAATTAGAAATTCCAAGGAGTGACACTATGAACAAACAAGAAACCTATCAATATCTGAAAGATCACAACATTCCGTTTGAAATCACGGAGCACCCGGCGGTGTACAATATGGAAGAACTGGAGTCCATCGATCTTCCCTATCCGGAGGGGGACGCCAAAAACCTCTTCGTCCGGGACGACAAGAAAAAGAATTATTATCTGATCACGGTAAAAGGTGACAAGCGCGTCAACCTCAAGGATTTCCGGAAAACCCACGGGCTGCGGCCACTTTCTTTTGCCTCGCCGGAGGATTTGAAAAAATACATGGATCTGACGCCGGGAGCCGTGACACCTTTGGGATTGCTGAACGTGGAAGAGGCACCGATTACCCTGTATTTGGATTCGGAATTCAAAGACAGCATCATCGGCATTCACCCGAATGAAAACACGGCAACGGTGTGGCTGAAGGGAGACGACCTGGTGGCGCTCCTTCGCGAAAACGGATGCGAAGTGGAAATTGTGGAAATATAGGAGGACAGATGGTACGAGAAATTATGAAAGATCCCTTTTTCCTGGGACAGAAGTCGGAGCCGGCAACGAAAGAAGATCGGACAATCGGCCGGGATTTGATGGACACCCTGCAGGCGCACCGAGACGGATGCGTGGGCATGGCGGCCAACATGATTGGCATCCGAAAGAACATCATTATCGTAAACATGGGCATCATGGACATGGTCATGTTCAATCCGAGAATCCTCTCGGCAAAGAAACCCTTCGAGACGGAAGAAGGATGCCTCTCCCTTACCGGTGTCCGTAAGACTACCCGCTATGAAGAAATCGAGGTGGAATTCCGGGACATGGATTGGAAGCTGCAGCGGAGAGCGTTCACCGGCTGGACTGCACAGATTATCCAGCATGAAGTGGACCACTGCAACGGCATTGTCATCTAGTTTTCCTTGGGGATTATAATCGTATCTCCCACAAGCGCCTTCTTGACAATTGGAGCTTATCGAGCAGATGCAATGAAATACGCCTAGAATTTCAGAGCGACTTCACGCTGCTTTTCCAAATTAAGCTAATTAGCGTGAACGTTATTTCTGTGATACATGGTTTCGCCATGGTATTTCCTGTGTGAAAGTCAACCTGATAAGAACGGTTCACGCTTTTTTGAAGGAAATCAGCGTTCTGGCGTGAATTGTCAATGGCAATCCGACACTCCAAAATTAGAATTTTGCAAAAGCAGCGAATTGCGTTCACGCTGAATTCGCATTTTCAGTCAAAAAGCGTGAACTGTCTTTGAAATTCTAGGCATATGAGATTGCGCGGGCAAAGCATAGATGATGCAATTAGAACAACGCTTTTGACCTTGACTTATATCAAGTCGAAAACGGAAAGGACTTCACAGCCACTCTGCGAAGTCCTTTTCATATACCTTATTTTTCATCTTCCGAATCCGAAGCTTCCAATTCAATCGGCTTAATCGGGTATTCCTGAATCACCTGTTTCAAACAGCGAATAAAATCATCCACCAGCGGGCTTCGGCCCGCATTTTTCTTTCTCGAAAGTCCGATTTCCCGGCAAGTCTCCGGCTCAATCGGCAGGATTTTCGGCTGCAATTCCGGAATTTCCGCCACCACCCGGTTGGAATCGATCATCAGACCGGTGGAAATCGAATATCCTCTTCCCACTGCCACGTTGGTATTTACCGACATCATGCTGATGGTGTTGTCGTTCGGCACCTGATAGGAAATGTCGTACTTATCCAGCAGATTGGTAATATCTCGGTTTCCGTATGGGTTCGGGATGAAAATATATTTGTCCTCGAAATCCTGCACCGAAACGGAATGCTGATGCGGGTCGTTTTTCGGAAGCAGTCCGAAGAAACGATCCTGAATCAGCGGCGTCCAACTGTAATCCGGATCGGTCCAGGAGCGAACCGTCAGGCCCACGTCCGCATCGTCGTCCCGAAGCCATCCGTTAATCTGGAACGGGTCTCCGGTAAAAACATTCACCGGGACGTCCGGGTGTTCCGCAGAGAAGCGGGAAATGGTCAGCGGAATCCATTTGATGGAAGCCGACTCGATGGCGGCAATGTTAAGTCCCGCCGCCATGCTGCTTCGCCCCAATGCAATGGAATGCTCCAGTCGTTCCATGGAATCCAAAACATTCAGGATGTCCGGCAGAATTTTTCGGGCATTGGCGGTAGGAATCCGACTGGTTCCCTTTTTCTCCAGAAGGGAAAAGCCCACCTCATCTTCCAAGCTTTTAATCATGTAAGAAATTCCGGCGTGGGTATAGCCGAATGATTTGGCAACCTTGGTATAACTTCCGGTGTTGCACACAGCCACAAAGGCCTTCAATTTATTAATATCCATAGTCAAACTCCATCATTCTGATGTAAAGAACTAATCATTTTCATTATAGAATTCAATGAATATTAATGCAATATATGAAAAAAATTTATCAAACGATAGATAGTTTATAGAAAATATCGATAAAAACTTGACAAGATAAAAGCCTTTAAAATCAAGGAAAATTTAGATAAAAAGAATTCCTTGCAAAATGAAAGTAAAACCATTTGTTAAAACACTCACAAAATCGCCCATGGATATTGACGAAAAATTAACGGTTGGTATAATGGAATTGCATTAAAGAAAACACAAAATGTCAGGGGTGGAAAATGATCACACTGGGAATTGATATCGGATCGACAACATCGAAATGCATTCTCCTTCGGGATGGAAAAGAAATCATCGGAAAAAGTCTCCTTGTGGGAGGTATGGGTACGGACAGTCCCAAGAAAGCGATGGATACCGTCCTGAAGGAGTGTGAAATAACACCCGAGGACGTTGCAAGAACGATTGTAACCGGATACGGAAGAAAAAATTTTGAATTCGGCGACGGCGAGGTCAGCGAGCTGACCTGTCACGGACTGGGCGGACGGTTCGTTTTCCCGGAACTTCGAAGCGTCATTGACATCGGAGGACAGGATGCGAAAGTCATCGTCTTGTCGGAGAGCGGCAGAATGTCCAACTTCGTCATGAATGACAAGTGTGCGGCAGGCACAGGACGTTTTCTGGATGTGATGGCAACGATTCTCCAAATGGACATTGGCGACTTTGATGCCTGTGCAGCAAAATCCAGCGATCCGGCCTCGATCTCAAGCACTTGCACGGTGTTCGCTGAATCGGAAGTCATCAGCCAGCTGGCAAATGGGGTGAAACGAGAAGATTTGATTGCAGGAATCTGCAGCAGCGTGGCAGCCCGGGTGTCCGCACTGGCAAGGAGGGCTGGCGTAACGCCTATGGTGTGCATGTCCGGCGGAGTGGCAAAGAACGGTGCTGTACGAAGAGCATTGTCCGAAAGCTTGGACATGGAGATCGCGGTGGATCCGCTGGCACAGTACTTCGGTGCTATCGGCGCAGCGCTGTACGCATATCGACAAGCGATAAAATAGCCGGAAGAGCTATTGAAGAGAATATTATTTTTACAACACATTACTGAATTGCGAAAGAAAGCAGGAGGTTCTTATGGCAGAGGAAAAGAAAGCCCGCCGTCCGGTGGATCCGAATTCGGCGAAGTACAAACTCGGTAAAATCGCTTCCGATGCATTTGCGGATGCCATCGAGGCGAAGAAGGAAGGAAAACCGGTTGCGTGGGTATCCAGCAACTTTCCGGTAGAAATTCCGGAAACTTTGGGACTGGCAACTGCATATCCGGAGAACCAGGCAGCGGGAATTGCTGCAAGAGGTGCCGGCGAAAGAATGTGCGAAGTGGCAGAAGCGGATGGATATTCCAACGACATCTGTGCGTATGCTCGAATCAGCATGGCGTACGCGAAGCTGAAGGAATGTCCGGAGCAGGATGTGGCAATGCCGGATGTACTGCTCTGCTGCAACAACATCTGCAACTGCATGATTAAATGGTACGAAAACCTGGCCATTGAACTGAATATCCCGATGATCCTTCTGGACATTCCGTTCAACCCGGATTACGAAGTGTCCCAGGCGGAAATCGATTATGTATCCGCTCAGTTCTGGGATGCGGTACACACCTTGGAGAACCTGTTCGACCTGAAGTGGTCCGACGAGCGGTTCAAGGAAGTGACCGGATTCAGCTGCCGCTCCAGCAGAGCATGGCTGGATGCAACGGCACAGGCGAAGTACACACCATCTCCGTTCAACGGATTTGACCTTCTGAACCATATGGCGGTAATGGTAACCGCAAGAGGCAAGGAAGCGGCCGGAGAGGCGATGGAGCAGCTCCTGAAAGAATACAAAGAAAACCACGAGAACGGCACCAGCACCTATCGCGGCGAAGAGAAATACAGAGTGATGTTCGAAGGAATCGCTTGCTGGCCATATCTGAGAGCGACTTCTCACGGCCTGAGGGACAGAGGCATTAACATGGTAACTACCATTTATGCCGATGCATTCGGTTTCGACTACCACTCTTTCGATGAGATGATCGCCGCATACTGCAGCGTACCGAACGCCATCAACCTTGAGAAATCCAGAGACAAGAGAATCAAGCTCTGCAAGGATAACAACGTGGAAGGACTTCTGGTTCATACCAACCGTTCCTGCAAACTGTGGAGTGGATTCATGAGCGAGATGAGCCGTCAGATCGGCGAAGCTTGCGGAATTCCGGTAACCAGTTTCGACGGCGACCAGGCAGATCCGCGGAACTTCTCCGAAGCACAGTACGATACCCGCGTACAGGGCTTGATGGAAATCATGGAAGCGAACAAAGAAGCGAAGGGAGAGTAACGATGGTAAACGAAATTTTCGATCAGTTTCATAAGATAGCAACAGCACCGCGTGCTCAGATGGATTCCTATCTCCAACAGGGTAAAAAAGTCGTTTTGACTTCCCCTGTCTATACTCCTGAAGAAATACTCCATTCAATGGGATTCGTGCCAATGGGCGCGTGGGGTGCTGATGTTGAACTGAACCGTTCCAAAGAATATTTTCCGGCATTCCTATGTTCCATCGTGCAGTCCATGCTGGAACTGGGAATCAACGGAGCCTATAAGGGTGCCAGCGCAATCGTCATTCCGTCTCTGTGCGATACACTGAAGACGCTGGGAGAGAACTGGAAATATGCCGTGAAGGATATTCCGTTCATTCCGATGACTTATCCGCAGCACAGAAAGCCGGCATACGGCATTGCGTACACAAAGGCCGGATATGAAAGAGTGATTCACGATCTGGAAAAGCTGGGTGGCAAGTTCGACGCAGCCGCACTGGCAGAATCCAATCGAATCTATAACAGACACAATCAAGTAATGCGCCGGGCAGAAGAAGTTCTGGCGAACCATCCTGAAATCACAGCGGCACAGCGTAGCGACCTGTTCAAGAGTGCGTTCTTCATGCTAAAAGAAGAGCATACCGCACTGGTAGAGCAGCTCATTAAGGAACTGGAAGGCACCGCACCGGCAGCGGAAAAGCTTCCGGTTATCGTCTCCGGTATCCTGACAGACGCACCGCAGCTGAATGCCATCATGGATGAGCTGGGATTCCACATCGTGGCCGACGATGTAGCGGCACAGTCCCGTCAGTATCGGACCGATGTTCCGGAAGGCGAGGATGCCCTTCAGGCACTGGCAGAGAAGTTCGGAAACATGGACAACTGTTCTGTTCTCTACAATGTGGAAAAGCCAAGAGTGCAGTGGATTGTGGACACAGCAAAAGAGAGAAACGCCAAAGGCGTTATCGTGGTCATGACGAAGTTCTGCGATCCGGAAGAATTCGACTACGTGATGATCAAGAAGGCATGCGAAAAGGCGGACATTCCGGCGACATTAATCGAAGTAGACCGTCAGATGAAGCAGTTTGAACAGATTCGAACCAATCTCGAAACATTCCGGGATATGGTGAATATGTAGCTTAGAAAAGCAGGAGGTTATGAAATGAGCGAAGTAAGACTCCCCCTGGAAGGGGTGAAGGTTGTAGAGTTGGCAACATTTATTGCCGCTCCTTGTACCGCAAGATTCCTCGCAGACCTGGGTGCAGACGTTATCAAAGTGGAAGCTCCGAAGGGAGACCCTCTGAGATACACCGCTGTAAACGAAGGTCGTCCGCTGGATCAGAAGGAAAACACATCCTACGACTTGGAGAATGCCGGCAAGAGATGTATTTCCTTGAACACGAAATCCGAAGAAGGAAGAGAAGCTCTGGAGAAGCTGATTGCCGATGCGGATGTATTTATCTGCAACTGGCGTCAGGGACCGCTGAAGAGAGCCGGTCTGGATTGGGAAACCCTCCACGCAAAGTATCCGGCACTGGTATTCGGTTATGTTTCCGGATACGGCGAAGTGGGACCGGACAAAGATCTGCCGGGATTCGATTTCACCGCATTCTATGCAAGAGGCGGAATTCTGGGACCTCTGAGAGATAAAAAGAGCCTGCCGATGCTCACCGTACAGGGCTTCGGAGATCACCAGGTGGCAATGAACCTGGCGGCCGGCGTGCTGGCAGCACTGTATCGTGCAAAGACTACCGGTGAAGGCGATCAGGTTGTTGTATCCCTCTTCCACAGTGCCGTATGGGACGTATCCCTGATGCTGCAAGCCAGCCAGTACGGCTCCGACAGCTGCAAGTTCCCGATGGAGAGATGGGAGAACGGAAACCCGCTGACTCTGGCATATCAGACCTCAGACGATCAGTGGCTCCAGATTGCGATGCCGCAGTATGACAGACATTATCCGGTTCTCATGAATGCCATGGGACACCCGGAAATGGCAGAGAATCCGAAGTTCTATCCGCAGAAGAATCTGGTTCCGAACAGAAAAGAATTCTCGGAATGGATTACCAACGAGTTCCGCGGAAAGACCTGCGACGAGTGGTGCAAGATTCTGGATGCGGCCGACCTGCCTTACGCAGTGGCACAGAACTGGGATACCCTGCTGGAAGACAAGCAGGCATGGGCTTCCAACATCTTCTATGAAATGCAGTACAGCAACGGAAACAAGCGTACGCTGGTTAGACCGCCTGTAATGTTCAAGGAAATGGGCCTGCCGGAATACAACAGAGGACCGTATCTGGGTGAACAGACCGAAAGCATTCTGAAGGAATACGGATATTCCGATGAAGAAGTAGCAAAACTTCTGGAAGAGGGCGCTGCCATTCCGATGGACCCGGCACTGAGAGATTAGTGGGAATATCGGAAACGTGTAGATCGTGAAAATGTTTTTACACCAGCTGCTATAGAGTTAGGGACTGGAAACAAATTAGTGATCAAAACGGGACCCGGCAGAGGGTCAAAAGTAAAGGAGAAGAAGATATGAAAATTGCTGCTTATGAAGTCCGTCCGGACGAAAAACCGGTTATTGAAGCTCGCTGCAAGGAACTGGGAATCGAACTGATTTCCACCGGATCGATTCTGGATTCTTCCACCGTAGAGATGAGCAAGGGCTGTGACGGCGTGACCACACTGGGACAGAGTGATTTCTCCAAGAGCATTCTGGACACCATGGTAGAGAACGGCGTAAAGGTTCAGGCATTCCGCTGCGTTGGATACGACTATATCGACGTTCCCTATGCAAGAGAGCTGGGACTTCGGATTACCCACGGAAGCTACGCTCCGAACGGCGTTGCGGAATACACCGTAATGGCAATCCTGATGAGCATCCGGAAAGCGAAGAAGGCGCTGTACAATACAAACGACAACGACTTCACTCTGAAGGGTAAAATGAGCCGGGAACTGCGTTCCCTCACCGTGGGTGTTATCGGTGCCGGCAAGATCGGATATACCGTTATCAAGATTCTGTCCGGATTCGGATGCCGTATCCTGGCATACGATATGTACCAGAACGATGCAGTAAAAGAATATGCAACTTACGTGGATCTGGATACCCTGTACAAAGAATCCGATGTTATCACACTGCACACCAACCTGTCCGAGAGCACAGAGAATATGATCGACGGAGAGGCGCTGTCTAAGATGAAGAACGGCGTGGTTCTGGTGAACAATGCCCGCGGCGGTCTGATGGATATCGATGCCATCATCGACGGCGTGGAATCCGAGAAAATCGGCGCACTGTTCATGGATGCATTCCCGGGCGAAGAGGGCATCATCCACATCCCACACGATGAGGATATTATCCGCACACCTGGAATGCCTTACTTCAAGCTGAAGTATCTGCGGTCCTTCGTGAACGTAATTCACACACCGCATATGGCATTCTTTACAGAAGAGGCCAGCAGATCCATGGCACTCTCCGGTATCGACGGAATTTACGAAGTGCTGACCAAAGGTTCTTCCGCACACGAAATTCCACAATAAAATGAATCGGTAAGGCCGGGAGGGGGACTTACTCTCCCGGCATTTTCAAAGCAAAAATCAAGGAGGAAAACATGATTCTTGACAAAAAGCATGCCCTGCAGCAGAAGCTGTTCCGTCAGTTTGCAGAGACGGAATTCACCAAAGAACTGCAGGACGAACTGGATCTCACCGGGGAATTCAACTGGGAGATGCATAAAAAAATGGCTCGTTACGGCTTCATGGGAACAAAGATTCCGGCAGAATACGGCGGAGCCGGCGGTGATAGCCTGTCCTATGTACTGATGGACGAAGAATTTGCTCGTCAGGACCTGGTACTGGCAATCTATGCAAACACATCCAACTCTCTGGGCGGCGGCCCACTGATGCTGGCAGGAAGCAAAGAGCAGAAGGAAAAATACCTGCCGCTGGTTGCAAGCGGTGAGAAAATCATGGTATTCGGATTGACCGAGCCGGGTGCCGGCTCCGATGCCGGTGGTACCACCACCACCGCAATTCCGGATGGTGACGATTATATCATCAACGGCCGTAAGTGCTTTATCTCCGGCGCACCGATGGCAGACTGGATTATTATTTTCGCAAAGACCGATCTTAGCCTGAAGGGTTCCAGAGGAATCTCCATGTTCATCGTGGACATGCACGCCGACGGCGTTTCCCTGGGCGCTCCGGAGAAGAAGATGGGGATCAAGGGTTATCCGACTTGCGACGTTGTATTCGAAGATGTTCGCGTTCCGAAGGAAAACCTGGTAGGACCTCTGAACAAGGGATTCCAGTATGCGATGAAGACTCTGGACGGCGGACGTCTGGGCGTAGCCGCAATGGCAATCGGTCTGGCACAGGGCTGCCTGGACGAAGCCGTGAAGTATTCCATGGAGAGAAAGCAGTTCGGACACAGACTGGCAGATTTCCAGGCTATTAGCTTTAAGATTGCTAAGATGCAGACCGAACTGGAAGCAGCTCGTCAGCTGACCTATCACGCAGCGGTTCTGAAGGATGCCAACCATCCGGATGCCAGCAAGGCGTGCTCCGAAGCGAAGTTCTTTGCCGCAGAGATGGCAAACAGATGCGCATACGAAGCCGTTCAGATTCACGGCGGATACGGATACATCGAAGAGTACAGAGTGGAAAGAATGTACCGTGACGCTCGTATCCTGAGCATCTTCGAAGGAACCAGTGAAATCCAGCAGGTGGTTATCGCCAACAGCCTGCTCAGAAAGTAAGGAGGTAACGGAAATATGAAAATTTTGGTAACTGTAAAGCAGGTTCCTGATACCTCCGGCAAGGTAGCAGTGAACGATGACGGTACGCTGAACCGTGCATCCATGCAGACAATCATCAACCCGGATGACCTGAATGCGGTGGAAGCGGCTCTGGCGCTGAAAGACGAATATGGCTGTGAGGTAGTTGCATTCACCATGGGACCGCCTCCGGCAGAAGGCATGCTGAGAGAGCTGATGGCAATGGGCGTGGACGAAACCGTGCTGATTTCCGCAAGAGAATTCGGCGGCTCCGATACGTATGCTACATCTCAGATCATTGCAGCGGCAATCGACACCTACGGACTGGGCGACGAAGACATCATCATCGCCGGACGTCAGGCAATCGATGGAGATACGGCACAGGTTGGACCGCAGATTGCGGAAAAACTCCATCTCCCGCAGATTACATATGCCGGAAAGATTGAGAAAGACGGAAATACACTGACCGTTCAGAGAATGCTGGAAGACGGCTACATGGTAGTAAAAACACACACACCATGCATGATTACCTGCATCAAGGAGCTGAACGAGCCGAGATACATGTCCGTAGCAGGAACCGAAAAGTGCTTCGACATGCCGGTTAAGGTAATGGATTACGAAGCGTTGAAGGATCACCCGCTGATCGACAAAACCACCATCGGTCTGAAGGGATCCCCGACCAACATCTTCAAGTCCTTCACTCCACCGAGAAAGGGCGCCGGAATGATTTTGGACGGCTGCGGAAAAGAAACAACAGACGAGCTGGCAGGTATCCTCACCGGCAAGCACATCATCTAAGAAAGGAGAAATATTTATGGCTTACGATAGTGCAGATATTGCTGCTTTCAAGAATGTATGGGTTTTCTGTGAGCAGCGTCAGGGCGTAATGATGCCGACAACTTTTGAGCTGATTTCCGAAGGCCGGAAGTTGGCAGACGAACTGGGAGTAAACCTGTGCGGTATCCTCCTGGGAGAAAACGTAGAAGGAATTGCAAAGGAATTGGGCGGTTACGGTGCCGATCAGGTCATCGTATGCGACAGCCCGCTTCTGAAGAACTACACTACAGATGGATACACCAAAGTCATCTGTGACATGGTAGAAGAATACAAGCCGGAAATCATGCTGTTCGGCGCTTCCAACATCGGAAGAGACCTGGCACCGAGATGTGCCGCAAGACTTCACACCGGTCTGTGCGCAGACTGCACCCACCTGGATGTAGATCTGGGAGGATACATCGACTTCCTGAAGACCGGTTCTTCTCTGGATGTGGAGAACACCAAATTCGAAAGCAAGCTCTTCGATGTAAATACCAATATGAAGATGACCCGTCCGGCATTCGGCGGACACTTGATGGCAACCATCGTGTGCCCGAGATTCCGTCCGGCAATGGCAACGGTTCGTCCGGGCGTTATGAAGAAGAGACCGTTCGACGAAGCAAAAGCAAATGCGGTTGAACTCGTTCATCCGGAATTCAAGCTGGAAGCATCGGATATCGAGACCGAAGTAGTAGATATCGTGAAGGCTGCTAAGAAGATGGTAGACCTGATTGGCGCGGACTTCATCGTATCCGTTGGCCGTGGTATCGCGAAGGATGTAGACGGCGGAATTAAGCTGGCAGAAGAACTGGCAGACCTGCTGGGCGGCGTCGTTGGCGCATCCCGTGCGGTGGTAGATGCCGGCTGGATCGGTGCGGATCATCAGGTTGGTCAGACCGGAAAGACCGTACATCCGAAGGTATACGTAGCACTGGGAATTTCCGGTGCGATTCAGCACAAAGCCGGAATGCAGGATTCGGAATGCATCATCGCTATCAACAAGGCAGACAATGCACCGATTTTCGAAGTGGCAGATTACGGCATCGTTGGCGACCTGTTCAAGGTTGTTCCGCTGCTGATTGACTCCATCAAAGAGGCGAAAGCGCAAGCCTAGCCTGCATAATAACTACCTGCTTGGATTGCCTGCGGCCGATGGCTGCAGGCAATCGCTTGAGCAGAAGGACACCGAATGAAACGCAAAGGAGACCGAGATATGCAAATCGTAGACGGCAAAAAGATCTTTACGATTGTAACGATCAACCCGGGATCCACCTCTACAAAAATCGGGGTATACCGGAACGATCAGAAGGTATTTATAGAGAACATCTATCATACCAAGGAAGAACTGGAGCAGTTCGACTGCGTCCAGTCTCAATTGATGTACCGGGCAAAGCTGGTAGAAAATGCCTGCCGGGTGAATCAGGTGGATTTGGATGATGTGGACTCCTTTGTGGCCCGGGGTGGCGGGATGGCATCCTGTGTTTCCGGCGTGTATTCGGTAAATGATCAGCTGATTTATGACTGTCAGACCGCACGAACCGGTGTCTCCCACCCGGCGATGTTGGCCTGTCAGATTGCCCGTTACCTGGAATCCAGATACGGCGGGAGAGCACTGGTATTCAATCCACCGGATGTGGATGAGTTTCAGGATTTGGCTCGCATCAGCGGAATTAAAGGAATGTATCGAGACAGCCATGTGCACTGTCTGAATCAGAAAGAGGCGGCACATCGATACTGTCTGGAGAAAGGCATTCGATACGAAGATCACAATTTTGTGGTCGCTCATATCGGTGGCGGGGTTTCTTTTACCGCCCATCGAAAAGGAAAGATGATTGACAGCAACGATAATCTGGCGGGAGACGGTCCGATGACGCCGACCAGAGTGGGCTCTTTTCCAACGGTGAAAATCATCAAGATGGCGTATAGCGGAAAGTACACCTACAAACAGATGGAGGAACTGCTTACTCGAAAAGGAGGTCTGTACAGTCACCTTGGAACGGACGATATGCGTGAAATTGTGTGTCGTATCCGGCACGGAGATGAGTATGCAAAGCTGTGCACCGATGCCATGGCGTACCAATTCGGAAAGGCCATCGGATCCTGTGCAGCCGCCTTGCAAGGAAAAGTGGAAGCGATTATTATCACCGGTGGCGTGGCGCATTCAACCTATGTGATCGATCAAATCCGTCCGTACGTGGAATGGATTGCGCCGGTGTGGGTTCTCCCGGGAGAATACGAGTTGGCGGCGCTGGCGAGAGGCGCATGGCAGGCGCTTACCGGGGAAGCGGAAGTGCTGGAGTATACCGGAGATCCGGTGTTCAAGGGATTTCACGCAGCCCGTTACGGCCTATAAAGAAGAAAATATCAACAATAGCGATAAAGCATTCACCCGAAGAAGCATGCAGTTTCTATGGGTGGATGCTTTTTTTCCTTGGAATTACACTTATTATACTGTACAAAATAATACAAGAATTAAACTAGAAGAACTATTTACAACACAAATGGTAAAGAATAAACTATACTGTGGAGAAAAAGAATAGTTACTCTCGGTAGTATTGTTTTTTTCAATGTATTTTTTCTTTATGTTTTTTTTTACGTATTTTTTCTTTGAGGTGTAACAATGGGGAACAAAATTCTTAGGAGGGCGACCTTATGGTTGCTGGTTTTATTTGCTGTGTTTTGTTTTGCACCATTTTCGTCATCTGCGGACGATGGTTATGATGCACATTTTTTTATTCGGTATGACAGCAGTACACAGACGGAGGATGGTACAACGCAGTACAGTCCAAAGCACTACTTCCCGGTAGGTACTACTGCGCCGGATTATGTGTACGGAAACAGCGGAAGTGATTACACTTCTGTGGACGGAAAGGTGCTGACCAAAGTCGCATACGTGCCCGGTGCTGAAACGGTAATTACCGGCGGTAACGTGAATCTGTACGATTCTTTCGGTACAGAAGCCAATACGGAAGCACTGCACAAGTATTTCAAGACCGTATACGACAACATCCTTCAGGAACCTTCCAGAGATGTTATTCAGGCATCCATTGAGAAGGCACTGGGAGCCAAATATGCAACGCTGTATGCGAAAGGAGAAATCGACGTCCTGTGGTACGTATCCAAGGCGGAAAGCTCCTATGTTAACGTGGACGGTGTTGTGTACTACGTGAAGACCGGACAGGTCGTAGATAAGCCGGAAACGGACAGCGGTACGGTGGAAATTGATGGTATTAAGAATCTGAAGGGGCGGAATTTCAAGAAGGGAGATTCCTGGAATTTTGCCATTCAGGCGGATACGAACGACGCACCGATGCCGGAAAAGACAACCGCCCGCATTCAATCGGAAGACGGCGCGGTGGAATACTTCACCTTTGGCGAAATTCATTTTACCCGTGCGGATTTGAAGGGATCGAACTCGAAAACCTTTAGATACACGATTACCGAGAGCGGAAGCGTGGCCAACGTAACCAACGATTCTGCATCGCATACGGTAAACGTGACCGTTTCGTATGACCGAAATAAGAGCAAGCTGAGCGCGAAAGCAGAATATCTGAACGGCGGTAAAAGCGGCAGCTCGGCAGAATTCAATAACGAATATCATAAGCCGGTGACCCGCGTTCAGGTAGAGAAGGTTTGGTTGGATTCCAACGACCGGAGCCGGATGCGCCCGGAATCTATTACGATTCACCTTCTCCGAAACGGCGAGGAAATCAAGACCAAGACGGTCACCGAAGCGGACGACTGGAAATGGACGTTCGACAATCTGGATAAGTTCGATGCAAACGATAAAGAATATAAATACACGATAAAAGAAGATACGGTACCGTTCTACACTTCCGCAGAGAGTACGGATGCGGATGGAAATACGGTAATCACCAATACATACAAGCCGGAGAAGCTAGAACTGAAAGGCGATGCCGCACTGAAGGTTACAAAGGTTGTAATCGGAAAGAAATCCACAGAACCGTTCACCTTCAAACTGACTGCAGCGGAAAATTACGGGGATGCGGTGAAGATGCCGGCGAATACGGAAGTGAAGACTTCCGACAGTATTCCGGCAGACGGTGCGGAAACAAAATCCTTCCAGCCGGTGGAAATCACCAAGGCCGGAACATATAAGTTCAAAGTAAAGGAAACGACAACCACAACTGCAGGCGGTTGGAATTACGATAACCGGGAACGCACGCTTACCGTAAAGGTGGCAGACAATAAGGGTCATTTGGAAGTGGTTGATGCAGACAGTACATTGTCCGCAACCGTAACGAATACCTTTACCCCGGCAGTGATGGACGCTGATACCGCCATCACCGGACGCAAGACGCTGGTTGGCCGGAATATGCTGAAGGACGAAGAATTCAACTTCACGCTGAAGGCCGGCGATGCGGCCACTCGGAAGGCTATCGACGAGAAGGATATCGTGCTGGGAAGCACCAATGCAAGGGTAAGCACTTTGGCGGACGGATCCACTACGACCTTCATGTTCGGCAGAGCGGAATTCTCCAAGGAAGGAGAATATACCTTTATCGTAACGGAGAAAGATGGCGGAAAACCGGGAATGAAATACGACACCGAAGGAAAAGTCCTGAAGGTGAAGGTTTCCAAGGAAGATGGTGTCCTGAAAGCGGTTCAGATGAATTCGCCAAGCTATAAGAACGTCTATGAAGCCGCCGGAGAATACACACCGGCAGGAACCAAGACTCTGCTGAACGAGAATGGAAACAAGCTGTCGGTGAAAGACGGTCAGTTTGAGTTCAACGTATACTATTCCGGTCATGAGGATCGGGAACCGGTGACCACCGGAACCACAGGAAGCGGCAAGGATGCACCGATCCACTTCGGAACCCTGTCCTACACCATCTCCGACCTGGAGAAGCTGGTTGCAAAGGGATATGCGGACAAGAAGGTGCTGGCAAACGGCGCCGAGTACAGCATTAACTACGCGGTAACCGAGAAGGAGACGGGCAACAGTGCGCTGCAGCAGAATACGCAGACTCAGACCTTCCGGGTAGTAGTGAAGGATAACGGAACCGGAAAGCTGACCGTGGAATCCGGAACCGGAAAGAAACTGAATTTCGAGAACGTATACAAGTCGGATAAGGCAACCGTAAACTTCGAGGGACAGAAAGTACTGGAAGGCCGGAACCTGAAGGCAGATGAGTTCACCTTTAAGGTAACTTCTGACGATGCGGATGCACCGATGCCGAAAGCGAGAGAGGCTCAGAATCGGGCCAATGGCTCGGTGAACTTCGGAACCGTCACCTATGGCAAGGATGACCTGGGCGACGAGACGGAGAAGACATTTACCTACAAGGTAAAAGAATCCGGAAACCGGCCGGGTGTTGCCAACGACACCGAGACAAAGACCGTAAAGGTAACGGTAAAGGATGACGGAAAGGGCCACATCACGGCTGAGCTGGATCCAAAGGCGACACCGCTGTTTACGTTTAACAATACGTACAGCACCACCTCCCAGGAATCCTCTGTCACCGGACAGGTCTCGATTAAGAAGGCTCTGGCCGGACGTGCCATGGAAGCTGGTGAGTTCCGCTTTGTATTGAAGGATGAAAACGGAAAGACCGTCGGCGAAGGAACCAACGACAAGGATGGAAACATCTCCTTCCCGGCATTGACCTTCAAGAACGTGGGAACCTATAACTACACTGTAGAAGAAGTGGCCGGAAACGACCGACACATCACTTACGACGCGACTCCATACAAAGTCAGTGCAGTTGTAACGGATAATCTGGACGGAACATTGAAGGTAACCTGGAAGAGCGGAACCGGTGCGATTCTGTTCAAGAACACCTACCGGGTAGATCCGACAAATGTAGCTCCGAGCGTGGAGAAGAAGATTACCGGAGAAAATCCGGCGAAAGACAGTACCTTCCGCTTCACCCTCACCGGCAAAGACAATGCGCCGATGCCGGAAGGAAGCAAGGACGGCAAGAAGTCGACATCTGTTACGGGCGAAGGAAAGGCGGACTTCGGAAAAATTACCTTCGATAAAGCCGGAACCTACACCTACAAGGTGGCAGAGGAGAACGGAAACGAGTCCAGCTACAACTACGACTCCAATGAATACACTCTGATCTACAAGGTAAAAGATGTGAAGGGCGAACTCAAGGCAGAACAGAGTATCACCGCCGGAGACAAGAGTGCAGATGAAATGGTATTTACCAATGAGTATGCACCGGCATCCATGGACGGGGATACCGCCATTACCGGAACGAAGGAACTGGCAGGACGCAGCATGCAGAAGGACGAGAAGTTCGAATTCACGCTGAAGGCCGGCGATGAGGCAACTCAGAAGGCCATCGACGAGAAGGATATCGTTCTGGATGACACCAATGCAAGCCTGAGCGGCAAGAGAGACGGTCAGAAGTCCACATTCTCCTTCGGCAGAGCCGAGTTCTCCAAAGAGGGAGAGTACACCTTTACCGTAACGGAGAAGGACGGCGGAAAAGCCGGAATGACCTACGACACCAAGGAAAAGACATTCAAGGTTAAGGTTGCCAAGGTAAACGGCATCATGACGGCGGTTCAGGAGGAGACTCCAACCTTCAAGAACGTTTACGAAGCATCCGGTGAATTCACACCGGCCGGAACTAAGACTCTGCTGAGCGAGAACGGAAACAAGCTGTCCGTAAAGGATAACCAGTTCAAGTTCAGCGTGTACTACACCGGCCATACGGATGGAGAAGCGGTAACTACGGGAACTACCGGAAACGGCAAGGATGCCGAAATTGGTTTTGGCAAGTTGTCCTACACCATTTCCGACCTGGAGAAGCTGGTGGCAAAGGGATATGCCGACAAGGCAGAGCTGGATAACGGTGCAAGATACTACATCGACTATGTGGTAATCGAAAACGCATCGGAGAACTATGCCCTGCAGGCAAACACCCAGGCGCCGACCTTCCGGGTAGAGGTAACGGATAACGGAGACGGAACCCTGAGGGCAGAATCGGAAGAGGGATCGAAGCTTGCTTTTGAGAACCTGTATAAGTCGGATAAGGCAACGGTTCACTTGAACGGTCAGAAGGTGCTGGAAGGACGCCCTCTGAAGGCGGATGAGTTCACCTTTAACGTGACGTCCGATGAAGAGAACGCACCGATGCCGGAGAAGACGGAAGTGAAGAATGAAGAAGGCGGAAACATCGACTTCGGAACTATCACTTACGGAAAGGACGACCTGGGCGACGCGACGGAGAAGACATTTACCTATCAGGTAAAAGAATCCGGAGAGCAGCCGGGGGTTGCCAACGATACCGAGACAAAGACCGTAAAGGTAACGGTAAAGGATGATGGGGAAGGCCATATCACGGCAGAGACGGAACCGAAGGAAGCACCGCTGTTCGCGTTTAACAACACCTACAGCACCACTTCCAAGGAATCCTCTGTAACGGATACGGTGAAAATCCGGAAGACACTGACCGGCCGGAAACTGAAGAACAAGGAATTCACCTTTGTTCTGAAGGATAAGGACGGAAAGAACGTTGCGGAAGCGAAGAATAACGCAGACGGAAGTGTTGCCTTTAAGAGCCTGACCTTCGACGAAGTGGGTACCTACAACTACACCGTCAAGGAAGTAAAGGGCAATGCAAAGCGTATATCCTATGATGCAAATGCATATAATGTAACGGCGACGGTTACGGATAACCTGGACGGAACTCTTTCCGTGAAATGGTCCACCGGAACCAAGAAGGAAATCCACTTCTATAACCGGTATAAGAAGAAAACAGTCACACCGAATCCGAGCGGAAAGCACGGCGGAAAGGCAGATAACAACAATATCGGGCCGTTCACCGGAGATGACAGCAACGCAGACCTGTATCTGGGTCTGATGGGCGCATCCGCTGCAATCCTCGCAGCGCTGGCCGGAAGCCGGAAGAAGAGAAAACTGTAAAAACAGGCAGATAAGGTAATCTGCTGAGAGCGAAAGAGGCTGCTGCACCGGAAGGTGCGGCAGCCTCTGTTTTTTTGCAGCCGGCAGCCGACAATGGAATTATCCCCTTGACAGATACCCCATGGGGGTATATTATATTGGATGTAATGATACCCCATGGGGGTATCCGGAGCCAAAGACCCCACTGAGGAAGGCCCCATTGCGGAAGGCACTGCTGAGGAATGACTTGCAATCAATAAACGGCAACAACCGGAAAGGAACCAACATGGATAACGAACACAACGAAATGATAGAGAAATCTAGCGAGCAAACTTGCGAGAACTCCAGCGAGCGCTCTTGCTGCTGCGGGACGAGGCACAAGAAAAGGACGGAAGAGGAGCAGAAGGCGCTGCTTACCCGGCTGCGTCGAATCGAAGGACAAATTCGGGGCTTGGAAAAGATGGTAGAAAACGACGCCTACTGCCCGGATATTTTGGTGCAGTCTTCTGCGGCCACCAGTGCATTGAACAGCTTCAACAAGGTGCTGTTGGGATGCCATATCCGAAGTTGCGTGGCCGAAGACATCCGTTCCGGCAAGGACGAGACTGTGGACGAACTGTGCGAGCTGCTTCAGCGCTTGATGAAGTAGAATAAGGAGGATTATATTTTGGAACAATATATCGTAACGGGAATGACCTGCGCCGCCTGCCAGGCCCACGTGGAAAAAGCCGTGAGCGGCGTGCCGGGGGTGGACCGCGTGAACGTATCGTTGCTGACCCATTCCATGACGGTGGAAGGCGCAGCAGCGCCGGAGTCCGTAATTTCTGCGGTGCAGAATGCGGGCTACGATGCGGAGCTAAAAAAAGAATCCGCCGGGCAGGGACGTCCGGGGATGACCGAGCGTTTTCAGGCCGAGGAGGATGCCCTCCGGGATCGGGAGACCCCGAAGCTCCTTCGCCGGTTAAAACTCTCCATCGGCGTGCTTTTGGTGCTCATGTACATCACCATGGGCCACAATATGCTGGACTGGCCGGTGCCGGAATTTCTGAACCACAACCACATTGGCCTTGGCATTTTGCAGATGTTGCTGGCTCTAATCATCATGACCATCAATCGGGACTTCTTCCGCTCCGGCTTCAAATCCCTGCGGCACGGAGCGCCCAACATGGACACTCTGGTGGCCCTGGGCTCCGGCGTATCCTTTCTATGGTCCCTGTTCATCCTGCTGAAGATGACATATATGATCACCGACAGCACGGATAACATGGCGCTGATGCCGCTGTACCACAACCAGCTGTACTTCGAATCCGCGGCCATGATTTTGGCCCTTATCACCATCGGGAAGACTCTAGAATCCATTTCCAAAGGCCGCACCACCGATGCCCTGAAGAACCTGCTGCAGATGGCGCCAAAGACCGCATTGCTGGAACGAAACGGCGAGCTGCAGGAAGTACCGGTGGATTCGGTACAGATCGGAGACATCTACATTGTAAAATCCGGCGACGCCATTCCGGTGGACGGGGTGGTGCTGGAAGGCACGGCCGCCGTGGACGAATCTCCGCTGACAGGGGAATCCGTACCGGTGGACAAGGCGCCGGGAGATTCCACCTCCGCCGCCACCATCAGCCAATCCGGCTATCTTCGGTGCCGGGCAGCTCGGGTGGGAGAGGATACCACTTTTGCCCAGATTATCCGGTTGGTAAGCGATGCGGCAGGCACGAAAGCCCCGATTGCCCGGATTGCGGATAAAGTCTCCGGAATTTTCGTGCCGGCGGTAATCGGCATCGCTGTCCTGGTCTTCGCTCTTTGGATGCTGCAGGGGGCGGCAGTGTCCCGGGCACTGGAACACGCCATCACCGTTCTGGTAATCTCCTGCCCTTGCGCCCTGGGGCTGGCAACCCCGGTGGCCATCATGGTGGGAAACGGAATGGGCGCCCGGAACGGTATCCTGTTCAAGACTTCGGAGTCACTGGAAAACGCGGGTAAAATCAATATCATCGCCCTGGACAAGACCGGTACCATTACGGAAGGTCGGCCTAAGGTGACGGATCTCCTTCCGGCGGAAGAAATTTCGGAAGAAACGCTTTTGAAATATGCCGCCGCGCTGGAGGAACGCAGCGAGCACCCTCTGGGAAAAGCCATTGTGGAATATGCCGGAGAAAAGGCGGGGGAGACGGAAGTGAAAGATTTCCGAGTACTCCCGGGAGACGGCTTGCAAGGCTCCGTGGATGGCGGTACTATAGTGGGAGGTTCAGAGAAATTTATCCGAAGCCGGATTTCCGTTCCGGAGGAATTCACGAAGGCCTCCGCCCGGTTGGCCGCCTCCGGCAAAACGCCGATTTATTTTACCCGGAATAATGAGATTCTGGGAATTATCGCCGTGGCGGATACGGTGCGGGAGGATTCCCGGGAAGCCATTGCGCAGCTGCGGAACATGGGCGTGGAAGTGGTCATGCTCACCGGCGACAACCGGAACACGGCGGAAGCCATCGGCCGAGATGCGGGCGTGAAGCATGTTATCGCCGGGGTGCTGCCGGAAGGAAAGGAGCAGGTGATTCGCCGGCTTCAGGAGCACGGAACCGTGGCCATGGTAGGGGACGGAATCAACGATGCACCGGCCCTGACCCGAGCGGATATCGGCATTGCTATCGGCGCCGGAACGGATGTGGCGGTGGACTCTGCGGAAGTGGTATTGATGAATTCCCGCCTTTCCGACGTGGCGGCGGCCGTTCGGCTGAGCCGGGCCACCCTTCGGAACATCCACGAAAACCTGTTCTGGGCCTTTGCCTACAACATCCTGCTGATTCCAATGGCAGCGGGGCTGTATTCCGGGATTAGCTTGAACCCAATGTGGGGCGCGGCGGCCATGTCCCTGTCCAGTTTTACGGTGTGCATGAATGCCCTTCGCCTGAACCGTTTCCGGATGCAGGATGCAGGAAAGGATCGACCGCTTCGAAAACGGGCGACATCGATGGAAGAAATCGAATATGAAATGGAATCGTTGTTGAAATCTAATGAAACAGAGGAGGAAAAGAAGATGACAACAGAAGTAAAGATTAAAGGAATGATGTGCGCGCACTGCGAGGCTCACGTGAAGAAGGCACTGGAGGCACTGGATGGCGTGGAGAGCGCGGCACCGGATAAGGATGCCGGCAATGCGGTGCTGACTCTTTCCAAGGATGTATCCGCCGATGCGGTCAAAGCAGCGGTCGAAGATGCGGGATACGAATTTCTGGGAATGACCGAATAAGAGGTGTAATCCTGATTCTCATCGGAATCGAAATTTTCGTAACGGGAATATAGATAAACAGAAAACGGCGCTCCTGACGGGTTCAGGGGCGCCGGATGTTTTTTGCGTTCAATCCGGGGATAGGGTATAATGGGGCATAGTTTCGAAATCAGGAGGAATGGGAAATGACGAATAATACAAAAAAAGAATGGACGCCGGGCAAGCGAATCCGGCACGGATTGATATATGGATTTTGCACGGCACTGCTGGTGCTGGTGCTGGAAGGCGCGCTGCGGGATTACGTGGTGGAAGGGGCGTTCCGGCTGAAGATTGGTACCACGGCCGGCGGCCTGGTGCTGGGCGTGCTGATGGCAGCAGTGGAGGAATTCCTCTGCTGGTATTTTCTGTGCCGCAGTGAGAAGCAGCCGGGTTTCGACCGGTATGCCTTCCGGAGCTATCTCCATTCGGGCTTCTGGATTGTCCTGGGCTTTGTGGGACTGCTCTCGGCACTCACCACTTTGGGCGGAGGTGCGGTTCCGGCGGACGTGCGCTGGAACACCATTTTGAGCCCGTTCTTCACCATGGTGATCATGAGCTGCCTGCTGTGGAAGGGGTCTCGGGAAGGCGCGATGATTGTTCCGTGGTTCATCCACGCTTTGTGGCTGTGCCCGCTGCTGATGGTGCTTCCGGGAAATGAAGTTACATCCGATATGGACCGAACCGTGGTGACCTTCGTTCTTGTTTTTACCCCGGTGTTCTACGTGGCGGCGATGGTTCTTTTTATAAGAAACCGAAAGAAGGTACGGGATCCGAAGGAGTACATTCCGGCGGGACACGCCGTTTCCCTGCGGGGCAAGAAGAAGTCCCGAGAAGAGGAACAGCCGGCGCTGAGCCAGGCATTTGCAGAGGCGGCACCGGCGGAATCTGCGGAAGAAGCGGAAGCGGAGGACGCGCCGGATGTTGCGGAGGTGACGGACCGGTATGCGGCAGAAAAAGTGGAAGATCACTACCTATAATATAGAAGAAAGGGAATGCGTATGACGATGCAGGAGCGTAGAGAGTTGGAAGTAAATGAGGTGCTGCACGGGTTTCGGGTGCAGCGGCGGGTGCCTTTGGAGGAGCTGCAGGGAACCCTGATTCAGATGGAGCACGAAACCACCGGGTTGAAGCTGATTTGGCTGGATCGAGCGGAGGAGAACAAGACCTTTGGGATTGCATTCAAGACGCTGCCGTGGAACGACACCGGGGTGTTTCATATTTTGGAACATTCGGTACTGTGCGGGTCGGACCGGTATCCGGTGAAGGAGCCCTTTGTGGAACTGGTGAAGAATTCCCTGAACACATTTCTGAATGCCATGACTTTTCCGGACAAAACCTTGTATCCGGTGGCCAGCAAGAATAACAAGGATTTCATCAATCTGATGCGGGTGTACATGGATGCAGTGCTGCATCCGGCCATCTATCGGAACCCGAACATTTTCCGGCAAGAGGGCTGGCACTACGCCTTCGACGAAGCCGGGACGCCGTCTTACAAGGGCGTAGTATTCAACGAAATGAAGGGGGCCATGGCCAACGCCGACGAGCTGCTGGAGGATGCCATGTGTCAGGCGATGCTGCCGGATACGCCGTACCGATTCAATTCCGGCGGCGATCCGAAACACATTCCGGATTTGACCTACGAGGATTTCATCCACACCCATCGGAAATTCTATGCACCGTCCAACGCCTACATCTGCCTGGACGGAAATCTGGATATCGACGAAGTGCTGGGCATTCTCCAGGACGAATACCTGAAGGATTTTGGACGGACCGAGCCGGTTCACTTCCCGCCGAAACAGGCGCCGGTGGACGGCGGAAGCCGCACGGTTACCTACGAGATTGCGCCGGATGAGGAGAACGAACCGCGGATGCGGATTGCCTGGGGCGGCGTGATCGGCGATTACGATGACCGGGAGAAGCTGGTAGCCATGCACGTGCTGCACAGCGTCATCGCCCACAACAACCACTCCCCGCTGGTAAAATGCATTCTGGACAGGGGCCTGGCCGAGGACGTAATCGTCTCCGTGATGGATTCGGTGCGGCAGCCCTACGCCCGTATCGAAGTCCGGAATTACGCACCGGAGAATACGGATCTCATCCGCACCTTGATTCACGATGAGCTGAATCGTCTGGTAAAAGAAGGATTAGACCGGGAGGAGCTGGATTCCGCCCTGGCCAATACGGAATTCATCATGCGGGAACGGGATTTCGGATCCTACCCATCGGGCTTAATCTACAGTTTTAACATCCTGGAGAGCTGGCTGTATGGCGGAAAGCCGGAAGCCAACCTGCAGGTGGGAGATATTTTCGAGAAGCTTCGGGAGAAAGCCGATCAAGGGTATTTCGAGGAACTCCTTCGGGCGGTTTATCTGGATAACGATCACCGCTGTGAGGTTATTATGGAACCTTCCCGCAGGGCGGGCGAAGAACGGCGAAAGGCAGAGGAACGGCGACTTCGGGGTGAGGAAGCATCCTGGGATTCGGCGGAGAAGGAAACCCTTCAGCGTCAGGAAAGAGAACTGCAGAAATGGCAAGAGGAAACGGATTCGGAGGAGGATCTGCAATGTCTGCCGCACTTGACTTTAGCGGATATTCAGGATATGCCGGAGGATATCCCGACGGAAGTGCGGGACATGGAAGGCACCAAGGTGTTGGTGCACGACATCCCAACCGGCGGAATTCTGTACGTAACGGCGTTTTTCGACATTACGGACCGGACCGAAGAAGAGCTGTCTCGGATTTCATTCCTGACGGAAATCCTGGGCAAAATCGCCACCCGACGGTCCACCCCGACGGATCTGCTGAACCGGAGCCGCCTGTACTGCGGAAACATTGATTTTAGCACGGCAACATTCTCGAAGAACAACGACGGAGAATCCTATAAAGCGAAGCTGGTGGCTACTTTCAGCACTTTGCCGAAGAATTTGGAAGCGGCGGTGGCCTTGGTAACGGAAGTGCTGAGTGAAACGCAGCTGTTGGACGAAGAGGCGGTTCGAAATCTGCTGAAGCAGGACCGCGGAGACATGCAGCAGCAGATGGCCATGGCGGGCCATTCCCTGGGACTGCGCCGTCTGACGGCCATGTTCACCGGCGCCGGTGTGGTAAATGAATGCACCGACGGACTGACCTATTACGAGTGGATGAAGAGGCAGGAAGAGAATTGGGACTGGACCTCCTTCCAAAACCTCCTGACCGAGGATCTGCACCGCTGCGTGAACCCGAACAAAATGATGCTGAGCATCACCGGGGGCACGGAGTCCGACGTTCAGACGCTGGTGACGGAGTTCCGGAACGGCTTGCCGTCAGAGGAATTCGAAGGGGCTTCGTCGGAAGCGGAAGGGCAGCCGGCGGTTCGTCCGTGGGGCGCCCGGAAAGAGGGTATCGTAATTCCGGCGGACATCTCCTTCGCCATCCGGGGCGGAGATATTACCAAGTTCGGCGCGCAGTGGAACGGGGAACTCTCCCTGGCGGCACGGATCGTTTCCTACGCCTACCTCTGGAATATCATCCGGGTGCAAGGCGGTGCTTACGGAACCGGCCTGACCGCCGGCGTGTCCGGCCTGACGGCCTGCTACTCCTACCGGGACCCAAAGGGTGCGGAGTCCTTGCAAAAATACGAAACCGTGGGAACCTTCCTGAAGGAGTTCACCGACGCCGATCCGGACCTTACCGGATTCATCATCGGGGCGGTGTCCGAGTCCTCTCGCGTACTGACGCCGCGCCTCAAAGGAAACGGGGCGGACAGCATGTACCTCAGCGGGCGGACCTACGAGGACCGCTGTACCGAGCGGCGGCGGGTGCTGAATTCCACGCCGGAGAAGCTGGCGAAGTATGCGGAACCCCTGGCAAAAGCCATCGCCGAAGGGGGCATCGTGCTGGTGGGCGGAAAGAACCAGCTGGAAGCCTACGGCGAGCTGGACCGGGTGATTACGGTATAGAAATAAGATTGAAAAGAGAGAAATAGATGAACTAAAGGGGGTATGACCATGAGAAAAACGAAAATAATCTGCACCATCGGACCGGCCAGCGAGTCGGAAGCTGTTTTTACCCAGATGTGTAAAGCGGGACTGAACGTGGCTCGGCTGAACTTCTCCCACGGAAATCACGAGGAACATTTGAAGCGGATCCGGACGATTCGGAAGGTTCGGGAGGAGCTGAAGCTTCCGATTCCGATTATGCTGGACACCAAGGGACCGGAGTACCGTATCGGCGTGTTCAAGGATCATCGGGTTACCCTGGCGGATGGGCAGGATTTCACCTTCACCACGGAGGATATCGAGGGGGATGAGACTCGAGTTTCCGTAAGTTACAAGGGATTCGCCAAAGATCTCCGGAAGGGCGATCGGGTGCTGGTGAACAACGGCCTGGTGGTGTGCACGGTAAAAGAAATTAACGGCAATGACGTGCTGTGCCGGGTGGATATCGGTGGCGAGCTGTCCGACCGGAAGAGCATGAATTTCCCGGGCCGGCTGATGAGCAATGCGTTCCTCAGCGAACAGGATAAGAAGGATTTGCTGTTCGGCATCGAGCAGGACGTGGATTACGTGGCGGCGTCCTTTATGTCCACCAAAGAAGATGCACTGGAGATGCGGAATTTCTTGGATGAGAACGGCGGTCAGGACATCGACATCATCGCGAAAATCGAGAACCAATCCGGCGTGGACAATGTGGAAGCGATTTCGGAAGTGGTGGACGGCATCATGGTGGCCCGGGGGGATCTGGGTGTGGAGATTCCCTTTGTGGAAGTTCCGGCGATTCAGAAGCAAATCGTCTCCAAGTGCCGGATGCTGGGAAAAAGAGTTATCGTGGCAACGGAAATGCTGGAATCCATGATTCACAACATTCGTCCGACCCGGGCGGAGATTTCCGATGTGGCCAACGCGGTGTACGAGGGAGCTTCGGCGGTGATGCTGTCGGGAGAAAGTGCCGCCGGAAAATATCCGGTGGACGCGGTTCGCACCATGGCGGAAGTGGCGGAATATACGGAAGAAAAAATCGATTACCGGAATCGGTTCCGCAAAACAGATTTCACCACGAAGAATATTCTGGACGCCATTTCCCACTCCGCCTGCCAGATGGCCATCGATGTGGAAGCGAAGTGCGTGATTGTCAGCTCCGTCAGCGGACTTACCGCGCGGATGGTAAGCCGTTTCCGAAATGCGGTGCCGATTATCGGAACCACCATTCGCCCGAAGGTATACCGGAAGCTGGCCCTTTCCTGGGGCGTCATTCCGGTGCTCTGTGAGGAATACGAATCCATGGACGTGCTGTTCTTCCATGCCATGAAGGAAGCCACCCGGATTCTGAACCTGGAAGTGGGGGACAACGTAATCATGATGGGCGGAAAGCTCAGCGGTATCACCGGAAATACCAATATGATTAAGTTCGAGACCATTAAGCGGATCTACGAATAGAAAAGCTAAAACCCTGCACGGGCAGCAATCACTTGATGCTGACCGTGCAGGGTTTTTTATTGAAGGAAGAATGCGGCGGGTAGGCGGGCCAGGTTCGCGCCCGCCTACCCGCAAAGCCAATGAACTCGGTTTTCGAGCGCGAACCCCGGGCCGGAAGAAAGGCAGAATGCGGCCCGGTCGGCGGGCCAGGTTCGCGCCCGCCTGTCCGCAAAGCCAATGAATTCGGTTTCCGAGCGCGAACCCCGGGGGGAGAGAAGCAGAAAAGCCGGCCGGTCGGCTGGCCAGGTTCGCGCTCGCTTGCCCGCAAAGCCAATGAATTCGGTTTTCGAGCGCGAACCCCGGGCCGAAAAAAGCAGAAAAGCCGACCCGGCGGCCGGCCAGGTTCGCGCCCACCTGCCCGCAAAGGCAATGAACTCGGTTTCCGAGCGCGAACCCCGGGGTGAAAAAAGCAGAAAAGCCGGCCCGGCGGCCGATCCGGTTCGCGCCTGCCTGCCCGCAAAGCCAATGAACTCGGTTTCCGAGCGCGAACCCCGGGGCGAAAAAAGCAGAAAAGCCGGCCCGGCGGCAGATCCGGTTCGCGCCCGCTTGCCCGCAAAGCCAATGAACTCGGTTTCCGAGCGCGAACCTCGGGGCGGGAGTACCCAAGATTCTTTTCTTAAGAAATCTTAAGAAACTTTTTTTTGTATAGCAATGTTATTTTAATTTCTAGATGGTACAATTATGAAAATGAATGAAAGAAAGTGGTGTTCTGTGTATAAAGCGGAGGGCGGAGCGATGAGAAGATATATTGAGATTATTATCGGGTGTGCACTTGTTGGAATTTCGATATTGGTGCAAATGCGATACATTCAGGCAATAAAAAAATATGATTGAAAAACCTATGGGAATACATATCACCTACTTTGCATAAGTTTGCTTTCCGAACTTCCGATAATTTGGATGTACCGGAATTCTATTGCGGCAAACCAACAGGAAATCACCGGGATTGTTCGTGCCCTTATTTTTATTTTGGTTGTGCAAACGCTTCTTAGCGCAGTACTCAGTTTTACTTATCGGAAAAAGAAGTAATCGGTTATTTCAGAGAGGATTAGAATTGACGACGAAAAGGGGCAGAGGAAGCATTCGTCGTCAATTCTTTCTCCTTTGGAATTATGATGAGAAGAAGAGCTGCACGAAGGGGCGCCACGCCCCTTCGTGCAGCTCTTTTCATCTGAACGCGGCCCGGATGCGGTGCGCCCCGATTCAATTCGATCGTGTACTTGGGTGCAGGCTATGCTGCGGGTTCGGCGCACCTCTAATTCGGGCCGCTTGCCGGGAAGTGGTGGAAAAGTGATGCAGGAACGCTCCGAAAAGAGGTTCCTGCATCACTTTTCCTCGCGGCCGTTGGGTAGATTGGGATGAAATGCTTGGGGGAACCGGAGGTATGTGATGCATGGAAGCAGAAAACAGGGACTCGTACATCACTTTTTCACTTAAGTGAAGTCAAAGTAGAAGAAATGAAGTGTAGAAATGATTGGAGTGATGCATGAGATGAAAAAAAGAGGGTACATGCATCAACATTGAAAATGAGGTTGATGCATGGAGTAGAAAAACAGGAGCTCATGCATCACTTTTTAGGAAGCGCCGGGCGGTCAGCCCATCCGACCCTAGAGACGTGGTGCCCCGCGACGAAGGAACAAGGGTTAGCGGGGAGCGGAGCACCACGCCCAACTTGCCGGAGGCCCATCTGCCCCCAAAGACGTTGTGCCCCGCGACGAAGGAACAAGGGTTCGCGGGGAGTGAAGCACCACGCTCAACTTGCCGGAGGCCCATCCGCCCCCAAAGACGTGGTGCCCCGCGACGAAGGAACAAGGGTTCGCGGGGAGTGAAGCACCACGCTCAACTTGCCGGAGGCCCATCCGCCCCC